>JAPUEC010000261.1 GCA_027492775.1 Rhodocyclaceae bacterium | reverse complement strand
AAAAATCCGGGTGCCTGAACCAGCTTGAGGGTTGCCAAGCCGGCGGCGACGGCCACCGGGTTGCCGGAGAGCGTGCCGGCCTGATAGACCGGCCCGAGCGGCGCGATTTTCTCCATGATGTCGCGGCGCCCGCCAAAGGCGCCAACCGGCATGCCGCCACCGATGACCTTGCCGAAAGTCGAGAGATCTGGCGTGATGCGGAAGCGGCCTTGAGCGCTGCCCAGGCCGACGCGGAAACCGGTCATGACCTCGTCGAAGATCAGGACCGCGCCATGCTTGGCCGTGAGTTCGCGCATCGCCTCGAGAAATTCCATTTTCGGAGCGATCAGGTTCATGTTGCCGACTACCGGCTCGACGATGACCGCGGCGATGCGATCGCCGTGAGCGGCGAAGGCGTCGGCCAGTTGCTGCGGGTCATTGTAGGCAAGCACCAGCGTGTGGCGGGCGAGGTCGTCCGGAACGCCGCTGGAGGAGGGGTTGCCGAAGGTCAAGGCACCCGAGCCCGCCTTGACCAGCAGGCTATCGGAGTGGCCGTGGTAACAGCCCTCGAATTTGATCAGCACGTCGCGCCCAGTGTAGCCGCGCGCCAGACGAATGGCACTCATGGTGGCTTCGGTACCGGAGGACACCAGCCGCACCATGTCCATCGACGGCACCAGGCGGCAGAGCAGGTCGGCGATCTCGATTTCACCTTCTGTCGGTGCGCCGAAAGAGAGCCCGGCATCGACCGCCTCATGTACCGCCCGCAACACCTCCGGGTGCCCGTGGCCGAGAATCATCGGTCCCCAGGAACCGACATAGTCGATGTACCAGCGCCCGTCGGCATCCTGCAGGCGCGATCCTTGTCCTTGTTGGAAGAAACAGGGCGTGCCGCCGACGGAGCGGAAGGCGCGCACCGGCGAGTTGACGCCGCCGGGAATGTGGCGCTGGGCGTGATCGAAAAGATCCTGATTGCGGGAGGTCATACAGCGGGTTCCTCGAACAAGCGTTGATAGGCGGCGGCCCGCTGAGCGATGTCGGGGGCCGAGAATAGGTCGGTGATGACGGCTAGGAGGCGGGCGCCGGCGTCGATCGCCAGGGTGGCGTTGTCGAGCGTGATGCCGCCGATGGCGCAAGCCGGAACGGTCAATTGCTCACGGGCGCGGGCGAAAAGCTCGAGCGGCGCGGTTACGGCTTCGGGCTTGGTTGGCGAGGCAAAGACGGCGCCGAAGGCGATGTAGCCGGCACCGGCATCGGCCGCCGCTGAGGCGGCATCGAAGTCGGCATAACAGGAGACGCCGATGAGCTTCTTATCGCCAATTCTCCTGCGGGCGGAGGCGATGTCGCCATCGTCGCGTCCGATGTGGACGCCGGCGGCGTCGACCGCGATGGCGAGATCGACATCGTCGTTGATGATCAAGCCGGCATTGTGCAGCCGGCAGAGGGTCGCCAAGGCGTGCGCCCGTGATATGCGAGTCTCGCGGGTCGAAAGTTTGTCACGGTACTGCACCCAGCGGCAGCCGCCTTTCAGCGCCGCTTCGACCCTGTCGATCAGGCTGGCGGTATCCGGGGTGTCCGGGGTGATGGCGTAAAGCCCGCGCAGCTCAGGCAGGGCCATCTTCGCCTTCGTCTTGCCGAGCCCAGAAGAGGCGATCGGGAATGAATTGCCCCATGCCGGCCGGGAACCCGCTCGCTAACGCATGCCATGTATACTCCTGGGCATCGCGCACCGCCTCCTCGATTTCCGCACCGCTCGCCAGTCGCGCCGCCGTGGCCGCGGCAAGCGTGCAGCCGGAGCCGTGGTAGCTTCCAGGCAGGCGCTCCCAGCGATCACGCCTGATCAGGCCGGCTTCGCCGTAAAGGCTGTTGATCACCTGCGGCGTGTTGTCGTGCGTGCCGGTCAGCAGGACGAACTGGGCGCCGAATTCGATCAGGCGGCGCGCGCAGTAGTCGCCATCCGGTTCGCCCTCGTCGTCGTCTTCCTCCACAAGCCGGCGCGCCTCGGGGAAATTGGGTGTCAGTACAGTGGTTTGCGGCAACAGCAGTTCCTGCATGGCGCTGATCATTTCCTCGTCCGACAGCGGATCGCCGCGTCCCGAGGAGAGCACCGGGTCGAAAATGAGGGGAATGTCGGGGTAGTCCGAAACGATCTCTGCCACACGGGAGACGTTTTCGACGCTCCCGAGCACGCCGATTTTGAAGGCGGCAACCGGCATGTCTTCGAGCAGTGCGCGCGCCTGACGCTCGAGGAGATCGGCGTCGACCGGATGAACGCTTTCGACGCCCACCGTATCCTGGACGGTGAGCGCGGTGATGGCGGTGAGGGGGTGGCAACCAAGGCTGGCCAAGGTCAGCAGATCGGCCTGGATGCCGGCACCGCAGGACGGATCGCTGGCGGCGAAGACGAGAACGAGGGGAGGAGGCTGGATCATGAAGATCTGCGCGTTGGCAGCTTGTGAGGGGTTTCTGTAATATGGACTTGAATTCTATCCGAAAGCGTTCTTGATCATGGCCAACGACGAACCTTATAAAACTTGGATGTGCCTGATTTGCGGTTTTATCTATGACGAAGCCGCGGGACTTCCCGATGAAGGTATTGCGCCCGGCACCCGCTGGCAGGATGTTCCCATCAATTGGGTCTGTCCAGAATGCAACGCCCGGAAGTCCGATTTTGAAATGGTGGCATTCTGAATCGGCTTTGTATTATCATCGGCCGATATAGAATAGTAGCCATTCCGAGCGCTAGGGGGATAAATTGGCGGACGTGTCAAGTTTGCGCGGTGTGAAAGTCATGGTGATCGATGACAGCAACACCATCCGGCGCAGCGCGGAAATCTTTCTGGTACAAGCCGGCTGCCAAGTGGTTTTGGCGGAAGACGGCTTCGACGCCTTGGCCAAAGTGGCCGACCATCAACCTGACGTCATTTTTTGCGATATCATGATGCCGCGTCTCGACGGCTACCAGACGTGCGCCCTGATCAAGAAGAACAGCCGATTCCGATCAACGCCGGTCATCATGCTCTCCTCCAAGGATGGCCTATTCGATCGTGCGCGTGGACGCATGGTGGGCTCTGACCAGTATTTGACCAAGCCCTTCACCAAGGACAGCCTGCTGCAAACCGTCGCCACCTTCGCGCCGGCAAGCACGCCAGCCAATTAATAACATTTCAGTTCCAGGAAGATTCGATATGCCCGTCAAGAAAATTCTCGTCGTTGATGACTCGCCGACCGAGCGCTTCTTCGTGGTCGATTTGCTGACCAAGAAGGGGTATCAGGCCATTACCGCGGAAAGCGGGGAGGAAGGCATCGCCAAGGCCAAGGCCGAGAAGCCCGATCTCATCCTGATGGATGTGGTCATGCCCGGCTTGAACGGCTACCAGGCCACGCGAACGCTCACCCGCGACGACGACACTAAGAACATCCCGGTCATCATCTGCACGACCAAGGGGCAGGAGACGGACAAGATCTGGGGTCTGCGTCAAGGCGCATTGGACTACATGGTCAAGCCCATCAATATCGAAGAGTTGCTGCAAAAAATCGCTGCCCTGCCATAGTCGCTGAGCCATGGCTAAAAAGAAAACTAGTCTCCGCGACTTTCAGCAATACCTCGCCGACCGCCTGAAGAGCGCCGCGCGCGGGCAAGTGACGTCGTCCTTGCTGGGGGTGAGAGCGGGTCGCGAGAACTGGTTGCTGGAGTTGTCGGACTCCGGCGAAATCATTCAGATGCCGCCGCTGACGCCTGTCCCGCTGACGACGCCGGCCTTTGCGGGTATCGCCAATATCCGGGGCAATTTATATGCCGTCACCGACTTTTCTCTGTTTCGCAATGGCGAGCCGACCGCGCTCAACGCCTATACCCGCTTGCTGCTGATCGGCGCAAAGTTGGGCTCGAATGCGGCATTGCTGGTGACGCGTATGCAAGGTTTGAAAGCCGCCGGCGATTTCGAGCCGGTCGAACGACCAGCCGGTTCGCCGGTCTGGGTCGCACAGAGTTATCGAGATAAGGCCGGCGAAATCTGGCACAAGCTGTCGGTTCGCGACCTATTGGCGGACGAGGAATTCATGAATATCGGGGCTTAGCCCCGGAATATAAGATTCACACCGGAGGGCAGCATGGCTTTTAGTTTGAAACTTCCCAAAATCGAGCGCAGCAAGAAGCCATCGCAAGAGGATCTTGAGCTGACGCAGTCGTCCATGATGCCTCCGCCGATCCCGATCATGACCTCGCAGGGGCCCAAGGCGCGGATGCGCAGCATCACCATCCCGAAGGTGCCGCTGCCGAAGTTCATGCGGGACAAGCCGATGGAAGACCAGATGAAAATCCTTGGCGGGATTTTCGTCGGCCTTCTGTTC
Source organism: Rhodocyclaceae bacterium (assembly GCA_027492775.1). Classification (GTDB taxonomy): domain Bacteria; phylum Pseudomonadota; class Gammaproteobacteria; order Burkholderiales; family Rhodocyclaceae; genus UBA1934. The sequence goes on along the minus strand of JAPUEC010000261.1, from coordinate 28,003 downwards.
GCCACCGTTGTTCTGGTTCTCAACGACAACCGCAAAACCACGCACGGCACTGCCTACCTTTCGGCTGCAGGCGAGATGCGCATGTTGTCGCAGCGTCTGGCGAAAGCTTCATCGCTGGCGGTACAGGGCAACCCGATTGCCTTTGAACAGCTCAAGGACTCGCAAAAGCGGTTCGCCGAACGGCTCATCCGTCTCCGCGACGGCGGCGATGTCGCAGGTGTGCGCGTGCCGAGTTCACCGGCAGCGGCTGACGAGGAACTCAAGCTATTGATGAAACTGTGGGAAGAAACCGACAAGAACTCGCAAGCTTTGCTGGCACAGGAAGCCACCCTCGTCGGCCTAGGCCAGAATGTGGCAACCATCGAGGCCAAAAACCCGATGCTGCTCGAACTGTCGGAGCAGGTCGCCCAGTTGAAGCTGCAAACCGGCGGCAATGCCCGTGAAATCGCCTATGCCAACCAACTGGTGATGCTGACTCAGCGGATCGCTAAGAACGTGACGGCCATGCAGGCCGGCGAGACCATCGCGCCGGAAGTGCCCGGTCTTCTCGGCAAGGATGCCAAATCTTTCCGCGACATCGTGGATGGCCTGCTCAAGGGGAGTGAAACGCTGCGCTTGAGCCCGGCTCAGGACGGGGAAACGCGCGCCAAGCTTGTCGAGCTCGACACGGCATTCAAGGAATACAACGCCGCACTCAGCAACATTCTGACCAATTCGCAGCAGTTGGTGGTCGCGAAGGGTCAGGGCTCCAAAATTTTCAAGGATAGCGAGAAGTTGCTCGAAGCCACCGACAAGCTGGCGGAGGCTTATCAGCGTATTCTCGGCGCCCGCCTCGGGTACATGCTGATGCTGATCGTCTCGGCCGGTTTAGCCATTCTGACCCTGACCATTCTCGCCAAGCTCTACCTCGACGACACCCGTCGCCGTGCCGACGATGCGGAGCGCCAGCGTCTCGAATCCGAAACGACCAATCGCGAAAACCAGGATGCTATTTTGCGTCTGATGAATGAACTCGGCGACTTGGCCGACGGCGACCTGACCGTGACCGCCACCGTGAGCGAGAACATCACCGGCGCCATCGCCGACTCCATCAACTACACGATTGAAGAACTGCGCGTTCTAGTCGGCCGGATCAACGACGCCGCCTCCCGCGTGACGACGGCGACCGAAATCGCGCGATTGACTTCCGCAGAGCTGATCGAAGCGGCTTCCCGGCAATCGCAGGAAATTCAGGACGCCGGCCGTTCGGCTCTGGAAATGGCCCGATCGATGACGCAGGTGTCTGGCGACGCCAACCAGTCCGCCCAGGTTGCGCGGCAATCCCTGTCTGCTGCCGAGAAGGGCACCATCGCGGTGCAGGACTCGATCAAGGGCATGAACGAAATCCGGGGGCAGATTCAGGAAACTTCGAAGCGGATCAAGCGCCTTGGCGAAAGCTCACAGGAAATCGGTGAAATCGTGGAGCTGATTTCCGACATTACCGAACAAACGAACGTTCTGGCCTTGAACGCTGCCATTCAGGCGGCGTCGGCCGGTGAAGCGGGCCGGGGCTTCACGGTGGTTGCGGAAGAAGTGCAGCGACTCGCCGAACGCTCCGCGGAAGCGACGAAACAGATCGCGGCAATCGTGAAGACGATTCAGACCGATACCCAGGACGCCGTCTCCGCCATGGAACAATCGACCCAGGGTGTGGTGGAAGGAGCAAAGCTTTCCGACGCGGCCGGTCAGGCGCTGGCGGAGATCGGGGACGTTTCCCAAAACCTCGCCAACCTGATTGAGGACATCTCCTCTTCAACGCAGCAACAGGCGGATTCGGCGGCGAACGTGGCCGAGAAGATGCAGGAAATTCTCCGCATTACCGAGCAGACCTCCGTCGGTACGCAACGCACGGCCGAGGCGGTTGACGAACTCAACAGCCTGGCCGCCGAACTGAAGGGCTCGGTCGCCGGCTTCAAGGTGGGCTGAGTTTAAACTGACAGATCATCTATGAACGCTGCGACTGAATTCGACTTGGGGCCGCTCACCTGGGTCAAGGGTGAGATCGATGCTGCCCTCGACCGCGCCGGCGAGGCGCTTGGCCAATACCGGGAAGGCAAGGATGCCACCCAGCTGAAGTTCTGCAGGACGCATGTCCACCAAGTCCATGGCGCGTTGGCCATCGTCGGGTTGGATGGCGTCACGCAGGTGACGGAAGCGCTCGAAGGTCTCCTCAGCGCCATGGAGGACGACAAGGCGCCTACCGACGAAGCCGGTTTGGCCGCCGTAGGTCACGCGCTAACCGCCATCCGTCTGTATCTGGACGACCTCATGGCGGGCGAGCCGAATCAGCCGCTGCGGCTGCTGCCGGTCTACAAGGAGCTGAGCGTCGCGCGCGGTTTGGACCGCTTGCGCCCTTCGGACCTCTTCTTCCCCGACCTCACGGTACGGCCGCCCAAGCGGACCGAACCCATGGTCCGGCTCTCACCGGATGAATTCAGGAAGACCCTTAAAACCGAGCGTATGCGCTTCCAGAAGGGGCTGCTTGCTTGGTTGAAAAATCCGCCGAGTTCGTCCGCCGCGGCTGACGGCCTCGAAAAGATGCAGGCCGCGCTCAAGGCGATCGAAGCGACCCAGGAAACGCCCGCCGCGCGCTCGTTCTGGTGGGTTTCGCAAGGTTTTTTGAACGCGCTGAGCGACAGCGGAATTGCATCCGAGCAAGATGCCAAGCAGCTTTGCGCGCGCATCGACCTGCAAATTCGGCGCTTGCTCGAGGGTTCGCGCAACGTTGCCGAGCGCTTGATGCGCGATGCGCTCTATTTCGTCGGCCAGGCACCCGTCGACGGAAAGGGCCTTGCCGCCAGGATTCGCGACGATTTCCAACTCCAGCACCTCATCCCGGAGGTGAGCGCGACGCCGACTTCGGCGCCTCAGGAAGCGGCCTTGCGCCGTTTGCGCGAAACCATCGTCGCCACCGAGGAATTCTGGAACAAATTCTGCGCCGGCAGCGGCGCGGCCTTGTCCGGCTTCGTCGAACAAGCCAAGAACTGCGCCCCGCTCACGGCATCCGTTGGGCACACCGATCTCAAACGCCTCGGCCAGGGTCTCGCGGCCACCGCGACTTGGTTGGCGGAAGATCCTTCCCGTCAAAACGAGGCGGTGGCGATGGAGGTGGCGACGGCCATCCTTCTGCTGCAAAACGCTCAGGAAAACTTCAAGCGCCTCGGCACCGATTTCGCCCGTCAGGTGGACCTGATGGTGGCGCGCTTGCATGGCTGCATTTCGGGCACTGCTCTCGCCGCCGACGATCAGGAAGTGCCGCTGCTCGACGAAATGAGCCGTCGCGCCCAAGAGAAATTGCTGATCACCCAGGTCGCGCGAGAAATCCAGAACAACCTGGCGCAGATCGAACAGGCGCTCGACACCTTCTTCCGCGACCCGGCGCAGGGATTCGATGCCGCCGCATTGGCCGGCCCGCTCAAGCAGATTGCCGGTGCGCTGACCATTCTCGGGCACGACAAGGCACTGCAATCGCTGGAGGAGTGCGGCGCTCAGATCAAGCGCTTTGGCGAACCCGGGTATGCGCCTTTCGACGAAGATTTCGAATCGGTTGCCCAGCAATTGTCGACGCTCGGCTTCTTCGTCGATGCATTGCAGACCGGAACGACCGACTACGAAGTGTTCATGCGCAAGCTGCGCGGCGAAGAGGCGCCTGCTCGCGACGAGGAGTCGGCCGAAGCTTTTGCGGAGGAGGCACCGGCTTCCAGCGTCGAAGCCGAACTGGAGCAAAAGAAGGGCGATACCCACGCCTTGTTGGCTGCGCTCAAGGAAGCCCCGGAGGACGAACGCCTCAAGAGCGAGCTGAAGCAGAACCTGCAGGACCTCCAGGTCGATGCCGACCTGGTGGCGGATCACGCCTTGGGCGAGACCGCCAAGGCAGCGCTAACGGCGCTCGAATCAGGCGCAACTGCCGCCTCCGACCTCGATGCGGCACTGATTGTCTCTCTCAAACCCACGGCTGCGGATGCGCCTGCGCCTTCCGCCGAAACCCTCAAGCTGGCGGAAGCCTCACACGAGGAAATCGACGCCGAATTGCTCGAGATTTTCCTTGAGGAGGCCCAGGAAGTCGTCGGGACCGTTGCGACCGAACTCGAAAACCTGAATGCCCAGCCGCACGACGTCGATACGCTGACCAACATCCGTCGCGCCATGCATACGCTGAAGGGCAGCGGCCGCATGGTTGGCCTGAAGGACCTCGGTGAAGTCGCCTGGTCGGTCGAGCAGACCCTTAATATGTGGCTGCGCCAGGAAATCGACGTTACGCCCGAAATTCTCGAAATGATCGCCCTTGCCCGTGACGTGTTCTCGGTCTGGGTTCACGAGCTGGCCGAGAATACTGGCAATGCGCCTGACGCCACCGAACTGGTGGCGCTCGCCGACCGGCTGCGGGCGACGGAATCGGCAACCCCTGCCGAAGCCGCGCAGAAGCCGGAACCGGCCCCGGTATCCGAGGCAGCGCTGGAAGAAGCGGTTACACCGGATATCGAAGCGGCCGAAGTGCCGATGCTTCCGGAAGAACCGACACCGGCCGAAGTCACCACGCCCGAATTCGGGACCGAGTCCTTGACCGAGCCGGCAATCGATTTCGACTTTTCGCTCGATTTGTCTGCAGAAGGAGAAGGACCGGTTGGCGAAAATGCGGTCGAAGATTTCACGAGCGTTCCCGCCGAACATGAAGCTTCTGATCCCGCAGCCGATGCGGAACCGGCGTCCGGTATCGAGGCGGCTGGCGAGGAAATTGAATTCAACCTCGGCGAGTTGACCGAGGGCGAAACCGAGATCTCGTTCGAGGAAAGCACACCGGCAGTAGCGCCGGAACTGCCACCCGGAGCGACGGAATTATCAGATTTCCCAACTATCGACCTTCCGCCCGCTGAAATGCCTCCTGCCGCGACGGAAGCGCTTGCCGAGGGAGTCGACGAGTTCGATTTGACAGCGATCGAGGGCGAAGAGATTCAAGGATTGGAAGCGGACGCCGTCGAATTCGATCTTTCCGTCGCTGAAGAGCTTCCGGGCGATTTGCAGGTGTCTTTCGAGACGGTTTCTGAAGGCGCAGCGCCGCAATTGGAGGTGCCGCAACCAGAAGCACCGCAACCGGAAGGTTCGACGCTGGACCTGCCGGCAACCGAAACAATCGTCGCCGAAGCCGAAGCCATCGACTTCAGCACGCCGCTAGCCGAACCGATGGGGACGGTCTTCGAAGAGGTCCCGGCGGTTGAAATCATTGAAGCGCCGCCGGCCGACACCGTCAGCGAAGCGGGCGCGATCGCCGGCCTTTCGCCGGTGGCGGAATTGCCGATTGAGCAGCCAGCACCGCAAGCGCCGGCCGGGGAAGAAGCAAGTGCCGAGGGCAGCGTTTCTCCGACGCTCTACGACATCTTCCGTGAGGAAGCGCGCGGTCATCTGGAAATGCTCGAAAAGAGCTATCAGGACCTTGAGGCCAACCCCAAGGAACCGACGACCTTCGCCATGACGCGTGCCGCCCATACCCTGGGGGGGATCGCCGCGACGGTCGGATTGATGCCGATCAACAAGCTCGCGATCGGGCTGGAGCATGCCCTTCTTCGGCGGGACAACTGCGTCCAGCCGGATAGCATCCAAGGCGTTGAAATCGTTCGCCAAACCATCCTGGCGTTGCAAGATATGTTTGCCGGGCTGGCGAATCAAATTCCGCCCGAGGCCGAGCCGGTACTGTTGGAAGCGCTCGAGGAGATTTTCCCGCTACCGACCCCGCAGCTCGAAAGCGTCGATGAAACGAGCCAGACCCCGCCGCCGGCTTCGAGCCCGGCAATGGAGGACATCGCCGCGCTTCCATCGATCGACACCGAATTGGAAACCGCGGCGAATCTCGCCATCCGGATGCAGGACACCCCGCATCTTCAGGATGAGCTCGATGACCAGTTGCTGCCGATCTTCCTTGAGGAAGCACAGGACTTGGTCCAGGGCTTCACCGAGCAGTTGCGCATCTGGCGCGAAGATCCCACCGATGTAGAGCCGCCCCGCGCCTTGGCCCGCTTGCTGCATACCTTCAAGGGTGGCGCGCGCATGGCCGGCGCCATGAACCTCGGCGAACTGACGCATACGCTCGAGGCCAGCCTGGAAGATGCGCTTCGCGCCGGTAGCCTCTCCATGCCCTTGCTGGAGCAGATCGAAAGCGGTTGCGATACCCTGACCCTGATCGTCGAACGCCTGTTTGCCGGCGAATCGCCTGTATTGCCAGCGGCGCTGACCCCGGCGCCCGAAGCGGCGGCAGCGACCCCCGAAGCGGCCGTCGTCCCGGCAACCCCCGCGCAAGAGGAAGCCCAGCCTGCCCATGCCGCCGCGGCCGAGCCGGAAATGACGGATCGTCGGGCGCAATTGCGGGTTCGTGCCGATTTGGTCGACCGCCTGGTCAACGAGGCCGGCGAGATGTCGATCGCCCGTGCCCGGATCGAGGGCGAAATGCGCAGCCTCAAGGGATCGCTGCTCGACCTCACGGAAAACGTCATTCGTCTTCGTCGCCAGTTGCGCGAAATTGAAATCCAGTCCGAAGGCCAGATCCAGGCCCGTGTCGCCCAGGCGACCGATGGCCTGAGCGATTTCGACCCGCTCGAACTGGACCGCTTCACACGCTTCCAGGAACTGACCCGCTTCATGGCGGAATCGGTCAATGACGTGGCGACGGTGCAGCAGAACTTGCTGAAGAACCTCGACGACGCTAACGCCGCCATCATCGCTCAAGCGCGCATGAACCGCGCCTTGCAGCAGGATTTGATGGGCATCCGCATGGTGCCGTTCGTCAGCCAGTCCGAGCGCCTGTACCGCATCGTGCGGCAGACGGGCAAGGAGTTGGGCAAGCGCGCCAACCTCGACATTCGGGGCGGACACGTCGAGTTCGACCGTTCGGTCCTCGACAAGATCATGGCGCCGGTTGAGCACATGCTGCGCAACGCCGTCGGCCACGGCATCGAGAATCGCGAGACCCGTATTGCTGCCGGCAAGCCGGAAGTGGGTGAAATCACCTTGGCGCTGACCCAGGAAGGCAATGAAATCGTCGTCGCCATGTCGGACGATGGCCGTGGCCTGGATGCGCCGTCCATCCGGGCGCGGGCCGAGAGCCTCGGCATGCTTGCCCCCGGCGAAGCCATGGAAGAGGCGCGGCTCTACGACTTCATTTTCCGTCCCGGTTTTTCGACGGCGACCGAAGTCACCCAGATCGCCGGCCGTGGCGTCGGCATGGATGTGGTCAAGTCGGAAGTCACGAGCTTGGGCGGACGGATCGAAATCGTCTCCAACCCGGGCAAGGGCACCACGTTCCGCTTGTACTTGCCGCTGACGCTGGCAGTGACGCAGACCCTGCTGGTGCATGCCTCGGGTGTCGCTTACGCCATTCCCGCCACCATGATCGAGCAGGTGCTGGAACTCCGTGATACCGGGCTGGCCGAGATCCGCGCCAATCGCGAGGCACAGTGGTTGGGGAACCGTTATCCCTTCCATTTCCTGCCGCATTTATTGGGCAATCCGAATGCCCTGCCGGAAAGCCGTCGGCGTTACTGGGTGCTGCTGCTACGCTCCGGTACCCAACGCGTGGCTATTCAAGTCGATGAGCTTAATGGCAACCAGGAAGTCGTGGTCAAGAACATCGGCGCCCAGTTGTCGCGGGTGGTCGGTATTGCTGGCGCCACCGTTCTCGGCGATGGCCGCGTCGTTCTGATTCTGAACCCGGTCGCGCTCGCCAGTCGGCTGCCGGCTGTCACTGCTCAGGCGGCAGGCCAGACGGCGGAAGAGCTTTCGGGCGCGCCGAAGGCGCCGGAGCCGGAACCGCTGAAGGCGGCGACGCTGCCGACGGTGATGGTGGTCGACGACTCGCTGACAGTGCGCAAGATCACCGGCCGCCTGCTGGCTCGGGAAGGCTACCAGGTGATCACGGCGAAAGACGGTGTCGATGCCCTGGAGCATCTCATCGAGACCATTCCCGATGTGCTGCTCTCAGACATCGAAATGCCCCGCATGGACGGCTTCGATCTGGTGCGCAACATCAGGGCCGATGCGCGTCTGCAGGAGCTGCCGATCATCATGATCACTTCGCGGACGGCCGACAAGCATCGCAACTACGCGATCGAGATCGGCGCCAACGAATACCTCGGCAAGCCTTACGACGAGGACATATTGCTCGGCCTGATCTCCGGCTTCATCAAGCAGAAGCGCGGTTCCTGAGGGTGCCATAGCGCGCCAGCGTTCGCTGGCGCGCCTTTTCGTGCTCGACGATGGGTGCCGGATAGTCGCGCCCGATAATCACGCTGCAATTGCCCTGTTCCTCTGCGTTCATCCGCCAGGGCGCATGGATATGTCGGTTCGGAACCTTCGCCAGTTCCGGGACGAAGCGACGGATGAACTCGCCGCGAGGGTCGAATTTCTCCGATTGTGTAACCGGGTTGAAGATGCGGAACCATGGTTGCGCATCACAGCCGGTTGATGCCGACCACTGCCAGCCGCCGTTGTTGGCCGAAAGATCGTAGTCGTCGAGCAATGCGGCGAAATGCCGTTCGCCCAGCCGCCAGTCGATCCCCAGATCCTTGCACAGGAACGAGGCGGTCAGCATGCGCAGGCGATTGTGCATGAAGCCGGTGTTCGCCAGCTGTCGCATCCCCGCGTCGACCAGTGGGTAGCCAGTCCGCCCATGGCGCCATGCCTCGAAACCCTCAGGCCAGGCCGCCCAGCGGATTGCGTCGAATTCGGGTTTGAACGCGTGGTTTTCGACGTGCGGGAAATGATCGAGGATCTGGAAGTAGAAATCGCGCCAGACCAACTCCTTGAGCCAGATTTCCGCGCCGCGGCTTGGGTGCTCGAGCGCGGCGGCCATCAGTTGCCGGATGGACACGGTGCCGAAGCGCAAGTGCGGCGATAGCCGCGAGGTTCCATCAACCGCCGGGAAGTCGCGGCTTTCCCCATATCCGCCAATGCGGCCGAGGAACGCCTGCAGCGCTGCATTTCCCCCTTGCATTCCGGGCGTCGGCGGCGCGCTGCCAAGATCGGGCGCACCGAAACCGAGGGCCTCCAGCGATGGCACCCGGCCGTCCAGCGGTTTCGCCAGTCGCCCTTCCGACAGAATCGGCCGTACGCCTTCGGCAGCCAGCCGAGCCAGCCATTTGCGCGAATAAGGCGTGAACACCGAAAACGGCCGGCCCGCCCCCGTCAGCACATCGTCCCGGTCGAACACCGCCTGATCCTTGAGCGCTACGAATCCAATGCCATGACCGGCCAATGCCTTCTCGACCATCGCATCGCGCACCTTCGCCTTAGGCTCATAGTCGCGATTGACGAATACCACTTCGGCCTCGATCCTGATCGCGAGCCGCGGAATTTCCTCGGCGGCGCGCCCGTCCAACACCATGAGACCACCGCCTCGTGTTTGCAAGGCGGCGTCGAGTTCGACGAGCGAGGCGTGAATGAAATGAAGCCGTCGATCACACCGATTGGGTAGCGCGTCGAGGATGTCGCGGTCGAACACGAAGACGCAGAAGACATCGCGCGCATCCCGCAAGGCCGCGCCCAGCGCGGCATGGTCGAAATCGCGCAGATCGCGGCGAAACCAGACCAGTGCGCGGCGATGATGAAAATCCGGGTGCATGCAATCCTTCGCTGGGCGTAAAACGAATCGGCGTTTAAAATTCTACCCATGGACAACGTCAATCTTACCGACAACTTTCTCATTGCCATGCCGGCGATGGCCGATCCGTATTTCGCCGGGTCGCTGGTCTACGTTTGCGAACATAGCCCGAACGGCGCCATGGGGGTGATCGTCAATCGGCCGATCGACATGACCTTGAGCGTTTTGTTCGAAAAAGTCGAGCTCTCGCTGGAAATTCCGGACCTCGCCGACAAGCCGGTGTATTTCGGCGGCCCGGTCCAACTCGACCGCGGTTTCGTCCTCCACCGACCCATCGGCGAATGGCAATCCACTTTATCGGTGGCCAGCAGTGGCATTGGCCTGACGAGTTCGCGCGACGTATTGACGGCGCTTGGCGCCAGCGGGCAGCCGCAGGACATCTTGGTCACGCTGGGCTACGCCGGCTGGAGCGCGGGGCAGCTGGAAGAGGAGCTGGGCCAGAATGCCTGGCTTTCCGTTCCCGCCAGCCATGGCATCCTGTTCGATCTGCCGCCGGAAGAGCGATTGCCCGCGGCCATGCAGAATCTCGGCATCAGCTTCTCGCAACTCTCCGAAGTGGCCGGGCATGGCTGATGGCACGGTGCTCGCCTTCGATTTCGGCGAGAAACGCATTGGCGTTGCCATCGGCGAAACCGTGCTGGCGCAGGCCCATCCGCTCAGTGTCATCCACGCCGAAAACGATGCTGCGCGCCTGGCGGCGATCGATAAGCTCATCCAGGAATGGCGTCCGGTGCAAGTGGTCGTCGGCCTGCCGACCCACGTCGACGGCACGCCCCACGCCATGACCAAGCGCTGCCAGCGCTTCGCCGATCATCTGGCGCAACATTACGCGCTGCCGGTCGAATTGACCGATGAACGCCTGTCCTCCCGCGAAGCCGAATCCCGCCTGCGCGAAACCGGTCGCAACAGCAAGTCGATGAAGCCTTTGCTCGACGCCGTTGCCGCCCAACTCATTCTGCAAAACTGGTTCGATACCCATGCCACTTCTCATGCCCCTGCCTGATGCCGAAGCGCAATGCCGACAATTGGCCGATCTCATCCGTCCGCACTTGGGGCGCCGTCCGGCGCTGATCGGGATTCATAGCGGTGGCGTCTGGATCGCCGCCCGCCTGAAGGAGCTGCTCGGCCTGCCGGAGGAAAACGGCCAGATCGACGTCTCCTTCTATCGCGACGATTTCGCCGAAAAGGGCTTGCACCCGCAAGTCAAACCGACCGCCATCAACTTCGACGTTGAAGGCCGCCATCTCATCCTGGTCGATGATGTGCTCTATACCGGCCGCACCACCCGTGCCGCCATCAATGAGTTGTTCGATTACGGCCGCCCGGCCACGATCGAACTCGCGGTGCTCGCCGACCGCGGCGGACGGGAGTTGCCGATCGCCGCCCAATACTGCGTCTGGTCGCCGCAACTGGCGGAGGGCGAGAACCTGGTGCTGACGAAGAATGCGGACGAATCCCTGGCCTGGAGTCTCGAGCATGCATAATCCCCAGCTCAACGCCAATGGCGAATTGACCCATCTTCTCTCGGTCGAAGGCCTGCCGCGCGATGTCCTCGCGCACATCCTCGACACGGCCGCTTCCTTCATCGAAGTCTCCGACCGCGATGTCAAGAAGGTGCCGCTCCTGCGTGGCAAGAGCGTTTTCAACCTCTTCTTCGAGAATTCGACGCGCACCCGGACCACTTTCGAGATCGCCGCCAAGCGCCTCTCCGCCGACGTCATCAACCTCGATATCGGCCGCTCCTCCACCGCCAAGGGCGAGACCCTGCTCGATACCATCGACAATCTCTGCGCCATGCACGCCGACATGTTCGTTGTCCGCCATGCTTCGAGCGGCGCGCCCTATCTGATCGCCGAACACCTGCGGCGCGTCGGTCGCGACGAAATCCATGTCGTCAATGCCGGCGACGGGCGCCATGCGCACCCGACGCAAGGCCTGCTCGACATGTACACCATCCGTCACTACAAAAAGAGTTTCGAGCAATTGACGGTCGCCATCGTCGGCGACATTCTGCATTCGCGCGTCGCCCGCTCCAATATCGACGCTTTGACGACGCTGGGTGTTCCGGAAGTGCGCGTCATCGGCCCCAAGACCTTGTTGCCCAAGTACGTTGACAAACTGGGGGTACGCGTTTTCCACGACATGAATGAAGGCCTCAAGGGCTGTGACGTGGTCATCATGTTGCGCCTGCAAAACGAGCGCATGAATGGCGCGCTGCTGCCCTCCGCCTCCGAATTTTTCAAATGCTACGGCCTGACGCCGGAAAAGCTGGCGCTCGCCAAGCCTGACGCCATCGTCATGCATCCGGGGCCGATGAATCGCGGCGTCGAAATCGACTCCTCGGTCGCCGACGGGCCGCAATCGGTCATCCTCAACCAGGTCACCTTCGGTATCGCCGTACGCATGGCGGTCATGAGCATCGTTGCGGGAAACTGACATGAAAATCGCCATCACCAACGGCCGCATCATCGATCCCAAGAACGGCCTGGATCAGAACAGCTCACTTTTCCTCGCTGACGGCTGCGTTGCCGGCATTGGCCAGACGCCCGCCGGATTCGTTCCCGACCGGACTATCGACGCGTCTGGCCTCATCGTCGCCCCGGGCCTGGTCGATCTCGCCGCCCGTCTCAAGAGTGCCGACACCGAATTGCAAGCCGCGGTGAGCGGCGGCGTGACCACCTTGGTCTGCCCGCCGGATGCCAACCCGCCGCTCGACGAGCCGGAACTGGTGGATCGTCTGGTCCGCCGCGCCGCCGATACCGGGCTGACGCACGTATTGCCCATCGGCGCCTTGACGCGCGATCTGGGCGGCGAACGCCTGGCCGAACTGGTCGGACTCAAGAAGGCTGGCTGCATCGCGTTCTCCCAGGCCAAGCAGCCGATTACCGACACCTATGTGTTGCTGCGCGCCCTCGAATACGCTTCGACCTTCGGCTTCATGGTCTGGCTGCAGCCAGAGGACTACTGGCTGGCGCGGAATGGCGTGGCGCACGACGGCGAGGTTGCCAGCCGACTTGGTTTGACCGGCATCCCCGTCGCTGCCGAGACGGTCGCTATTTCAACTCTGCTCCAACTCGCGGCCGAGACCGGTGTACGCCTGCATCTGCGCCATCTTTCATCGTCGGCGGGCGCGCTCATGGTCGAACATGCGCGCAAGGCCGGCCTGCCGGTCACTTGCGATGTCGGGGTGCACCACCTCCATCTGACGGAAATGGACATCGGCTACTTCGACAGCAACGCCCGTTTCGACCCCCCGCTTCGTGCCGCGTCTGACCGGGCGGGGTTGCGTGCCGCGGTGGCAAGCGGCGTTGCAGCCATCTGCTCCGACCACACGCCGACCGACGAGGACGACAAGCTTCTGCCGTTCGGAGAGGCGAAGCCGGGCGCCACGGGCCTAGAATTGCTGCTGCCGCTGACGCTGAAATGGGCGGAGGAGGAGAAAGTCCCGCTGACGACGGCGTTGGCGCGGGTGACCTGCGATCCGGCTGCGATTTGCGGCAGCGCGGCGGGTCAGCTCGGCGTGGGAGCGCCGGCCGACGTCTGTATCTTCGATCCGAAGGCGGAATGGCAGGTGACGCCGGAAACGCTCAAGAGCCGTGGGAAGAATACGCCCTACATCGGCGGTCGCATGGCCGGGCAAGTGCGCGCCACGGTGATCGGTGGCCGAGTGGTATTCGAACGCTGAATATGAGGCTGAGGTCTGGGTCGGTCCACTCGCGACCGCATTGCAGAACGTAATCTAAAGCAGCCTCGCCACCAGCTCGGCATCGACGCCCTCGATGGCGAGGACCTTGTGACGCGAGGTCTGGCCGCTTTTGAGGGTGACGCTGCTCTTGGCAATTGCCAGTCTTTTCGCCAGATAGTCGATCAAGGCGGCATTGGCTTTGCCATCCACCGGCGGTGCGGCGAGGCGTATCTTCAGCGCGTCGCCGTGGATGCCCGCAACTTCGGTTTTTTTGGCGCCGGGTTGGACGTGGATGGTTACGGTGACTCCGCCATCGTGGATACGCAGCCAGGAATTCACAGCAGCATGAGCACCACTTGCGCCAGGACGATGGCGACCAACGGGGATAGGTCGATGCCGGAAATCGGCGGCAAGATCCGACGAATGGGAGCGAGGAACGGCCGGGTGAACTGGTTGATCGGCGGCGCCAATGGAGAATGCGGGCTGACCCAGGAGAGGACAGCCTGGATGATGAGCGCCCCGATCAAGATGTGAATCGAGGTACGTACCAAGCCAATCAGTGCCACCCAGAGGAACATCGGTGCGGCGTCCACCCCATCAATGCCGGCATAGCGGGGAAAGAGACTGAAGGCGACGCCGAACAACGCCAGCTGCATGAGGAAGGCGAGCATCAGGCTCGCCACATCCAGCCCGAAAACGCCGGGGATGACGCGGCGCAGCGGGCGGACGGCCCAGTTGGTTAGCGTGATGACGAAATGCCCCAATGGCCCGGAGAAGGAAACCCGGAGCAACTGCATATAGAAACGCAGCAGGAAAAGCACGGTGAAAAACCCGAGTACGGCGTCGGCGAGAAAGAAGACGGCGCGTTCCATGGTCAGTCGGCTCCGAGCAGGTCGCCCAACTCGATGCTGCGGGCGTTGGCGGCCAGGATGCCGGCAATGATGCCCTCCTTGACGCCTTTTTCTGCCATGACGCGCAGTGCCGCTTCTGTTGTTCCTGCTTTGGAAGTCACGCGTTCGCGCAAAGTGGCGGCGGGGTCTGGCGATCGCGAGGCAAGCTGTGCCGCTCCGAGCACGGTTTCAATCGCGAGTTGGCGCGCTTGCTCTGGGGTAAAACCAAGTTTGGCGCCGGCTTCCTGCAGGGCCTCGATAAAGAGGAACACATAGGCGGGCCCGCTGCCCGAGACCGCCGTAACCGCATCGAGGCGGGCTTCGTCGTCGACCCAAACGGTGCTGCCGGCCGCCTGCAGAACCCGCTCTGCCGAGCGGCGTTCGGCTTCGGTAACTTCCGGTGCGGCAAAAAGACCGGTAATCCCGGCCCCAATCATGGCCGGCGTATTGGGCATGCAACGGACAATGCGCCCGTAGCCGCCGAGCCACCTCGAAAGCGCGCCAATCCGCAAGCCGGCGGCAATGCTGACGATGAGTTGGGACGCCAGTTTAGGAATCATGGGCGCCACTGCCGCTTTCATCTGCTGCGGTTTGACTGCGAGCATGACCACATCGCAAACCGGGTCCCAGGCGTCCAGGCTGGCATGACAGGAAACGCCATGGGTGAGGGAAAGTCGTTGGCGGGCGTCGCCATCGACCTCGATGACCTGGATGTCGGCCGGTGCGGTTCCCTGCTGGAGCAGCCCACCGATCAGGGCGTTGGCCATATTGCCACCGCCGAGGAAGGTAATTTTCATGAAAGGTCTGATGAGGTTTGGGGTTGAGGAGGCCGCGCTCCAAAAGTGGCGATGCCGACGCGCGTCATGGTGGTGCCTTCGGCAATGGCAGCATTCATATCGTAGGACATTCCCATTGAGAGCGTGTCGAGATTAAAGCCTTCGGTGCGGAGGCAATTGAAAAGTTCGCGCGATTGCCGGAAAGGGCATCGTTGGGCCGCAGCCGCTTGCAGACAGGTCGCAGGCCACATCTCGCGCATCGTCAGCAGTCGAAGCTCGCACGGTCACGACCGACGGTCCGGGCGGTGTCCCGGATGCCTTGTCGGACAACTTGCAGGTTGGTGGCGATTGCGCTCATAATCCCTTGGAATTTCAGTCTTTCATAAGTATACACGCGCCCTCGAGGACGACCCCGCATGGACATTACCGAACTTCTCGCCTTCGGCGTCAAGAACAAGGCTTCCGACCTCCACCTTTCTTCCGGCCTGCCGCCGATGATCCGCGTGCATGGCGACGTCCGCCGCATCAACCTGCCGCCCATGGAGCACAAGGACGTGCATGCCATGGTGTACGACATCATGAATGACGGCCAGCGCAAGATTTACGAAGAAACGCTGGAATGCGACTTCTCTTTCGAAGTCCCCAATTTGGCCCGTTTCCGGGTCAATGCCTTCAATCACCAGCGGGGCGCTGGCGCGGTTTTCCGGACCATCCCCTCCAAGGTGCTCTCGCTCGAGGAACTCAATTGCCCGAAGATTTTCAAGGAGATATCCGAGTATCCGCGAGGCGTCGTCCTGGTCACCGGGCCGACCGGTTCCGGCAAGTCGACGACGCTGGCGGCGATGGTCAATCACGTTAACGAAAACGAGTACGGACACATCCTGACGGTGGAGGACCCGATCGAATTCGTGCATGAATCGAAGAAGTGCCTAATCAATCAGCGCGAAGTCGGTCCGCATACGCTCTCCTTCGCCAACGCCCTGCGTTCGGCGCTGCGCGAAGACCCGGACGTGATCCTCGTCGGAGAAATGCGCGACCTGGAAACCATCCGACTGGCGCTGACCGCTGCGGAAACGGGCCACCTCGTCTTCGGTACCTTGCATACCTCATCGGCGGCTAAGACCGTTGACCGGGTGGTCGACGTCTTCCCCGCGGCGGAAAAGGAAATGGTGCGTTCCATGCTATCCGAATCCCTGCGCGCCGTTATTTCGCAGACCCTGATGAAAACCAAGGACGGCAGCGGCCGCGTTGCGGCGCATGAAATCATGATCGGCACGCCGGCCATCCGTAACCTCATCCGCGAAAACAAGGTGGCACAAATGTATTCCGCCATCCAGACCGGCCAATCCTATGGCATGCAGACGCTCGACCAGAATCTACTCGATCTCGTCCGGCGCAACGTCGTGTCGTCGGCGGAAGCCCGCGCCAGGGCGGCCAACAAGGACAACTTCGTCGGGTAAATGAACAGCGCGGCGCGGTAGTCGGACGCGGCAACCGGTCGGCAGGAGAAAGCAGATATGGAACGTGATCAGGCAATGAAATTCATGCACGACCTGCTGCGCCTCATGGCGCAGAAAAAAGGGTCGGACCTGTTCATCACCGCCGGGTTTCCGCCGGCCATCAAGATCGACGGCAAGGTGACCCCGGTTTCCAATCAGGTGCTCAATCCGCCGCATACCGCGGAACTGGCGCGCTCGATCATGAATGATCGCCAAGCCGCCGAGTTCGAGGCGACCAAGGAATGCAATTTCGCCATTTCGCCGGCGGGCATCGGCCGATTCCGGGTGAATGCCTTTGTCCAGCAGGGCCGGATCGGCGTGGTTTGCCGGACCATCAACATGACCATCCCCAAGCTCGAAGACCTTGGCCTGCCGCCTATTCTCAAAGATGTGGCGATGACCAAGCGCGGCCTGGTCATCTTCGTTGGCGGCACCGGCACCGGCAAGACGACTTCACTGGCGGCTCTGGTCGATTATCGCAACGAGAACACCTACGGTCACATCGTTACCATCGAGGACCCGATCGAATACGTGCATGAGCACAAGAACTGTATCGTTACCCAGCGCGAGGTCGGTGTGGATACCGACGATTGGATGCCTGCGCTGAAGAACTCCTTGCGCCAGGCGCCGGACGTTATCCTGATGGGCGAAATCCGCGACCGCGAGACCATGGATTACGCCGTCGCCTTCGCCGAAACAGGCCACCTCTGTCTGGCGACCTTGCACGCCAACAGCGCCAACCAGGCCATCGACCGCATCATCAATTTTTTCCCCGAAGAGCGTCGTCAGCAGTTGCTGATGGACCTTTCGCTCAATCTTCGCGCCATGGTTTCCCAGCGCCTGCTGCCCAAGAAGGATGGCAAGGGACGCTGCGCAGCGATTGAAATCATGCTCAACTCGCCGCTCATTTCCGACCTGATCTTCAAGGGCGAGGTGCACGAGATCAAGGAAATCATGAAGAAATCGCGCGAGTTGGGGATGCAGACGTTCGACCAGGCACTCTTCGATCTCTATGAAGCCGGCAAGATCACCTACGAGGACGCGCTGCGCAACGCCGATTCGCTCAACGACCTGCGCCTGCAGATCAAGCTGTATGGCAAGGAGTCGAAGGATCGGGATCTCACGCAGGGCCTAGGCCACCTCGACATCGTTTAGGTGCCTGCTCGGCAATACGGCGTTGCCGTCGACCCGACACACCTCGCCGTAGCGCAGCTACTGTCTTCGGCGCGCCGGATCTAGGCGCCTTGTCTTGCCTTCGCCTTGAGGGCGGTTGAAAACCGCCCTACGCCTGCGGCGTGGGCTGATGTTTCGGCCGCTGCCTGCCTCAGCTTCCCTAGCTCGGTTCTACCGGCACTTTAAAAGACGACCTCTTTACGCTTCTGGCGCAGGCGCCGGCTTGCGATTGCTTCCGGCGACGATCTTGAACTCGTAAAGCCGGCATTCCAGCGCGCCATTGAAGAGTGGCGTCTTGCGGCTGGGTTTGAGGCTGAGGAGTTTTGGTAAACGCGTGTCGGCGCTGAAGAGGTAGGCGTTCCAGCCGGGGAAGCGCTTTTTCAAGATATCCCCCAGGCGGGGGTAGAGGGCGGCCAGTTCTTCTTGTTCGCCGATGCGTTCGCCGTAGGGTGGGTTGGCGATCATGACCCCCGCCGCAGCGGGGGGCTCGGCTTGCAGAAGGTCGCCGCTCTTCAACTTCACCACATTGCCGAGGCCGGCTTCCTGTAGGTTGCGCTTGCTGGCACGGACAGCGTGTTCGTCGATGTCGCCGCCGAAAATCGGTTGCGGGGTGGCCGGTCGGCAGCGTGCCTGAGCGTCGGTTTTGATCTTGGCCCAAGCCAGAGCGTCGAATGAAGCGAGCTTTTCGAAGCCGAAGGTCCGGCGCAGGCCTGGGGCCATGTCGAGCGCCATTTGCGCGGCTTCCAGGAGGAAGGTGCCGCTCCCGCACATGGGATCGAACAGCGGCGTGCCGGGTTGCCAGCCGGAGAGCTTGAGGATGCCGGCCGCGAGGTTTTCCTTTAGCGGCGCGTCGACCGAGCTTTGCCGCAAGCCGCGTTGCCACAGGGGAGCGCCGGAGGTGTCCAGGTAAAGCGTGCATTCGCGGTCGGTGAGAAAGACCTGAATGCGCACGTCGGGCGCCCGCGTATCGACGCTCGGGCGTTCGCCGCCCTCGGATCTAAAGCGGTCGCAGATGGCGTCCTTGACCCGAAGGGTGACGAAGTCGATGGAGCGCAGGGGCGAGTGGGTGGCCGTCGTCGCCACGCGCAGGGTGCGACTGAGACTGAACAGATTCGGCCAGCGCTGTGCCACCGCCAGGCGATAAATGTCTTCCTCGCGGGTGTAGGGGCCGTGGGCAATGCGCCAGAGGATGCGTGTGGCGCAGCGGGATTCGAGATTGGCGCGATAGCAGGTCGGCCATTCGCCCTTGAAGTGGACTCCCCCGGGAATGGTGCGCAGGTCGGTGGCGCCGACTCCGGAGAGTTCCTCGACCAGCAGGTTTTCCAGCCCGCGTGGGCAAGTGGCGAAGAAAGAGGGCATCAGAAGGGCTTCAGGATGACGAGAAAGCAGATGGCGAACAGGACGAGGACCGGGACTTCGTTGAAGAAGCGGAACCAGATGTGGCTCTTGTGCGAGCGTCCGGCGCGGAAGGCGCCGAGGAGATGGCCGCAATAGCCGTGATAGAGCACGACCAGCGTCACCAGGATTAACTTGATGTTCAGCCAGTCGCCCTGGAAGCCGAATCCCAGCCAGAGCCAGAGACCGAATGCGAGCGCCAGCACGCCGATTGGCGTCATGAAAGCGTAGAGCTTGCCGGCCATGAGCAGCAGTCGGTCGCGTTCGGCCGCGCTGCCGGCGGGGACCATGGCCAGGTTCACAAAAATGCGCGGCAGGTAGAACACGCCGGCGAACCAGGCGATGACGAAAAATACATGCAGCGACTTGAGGACTAGCATGGCGCGTTATCTGGAGGGCTGAGATCGCGGGCGGCGGCGATGCCGTCATCCACGGTTGGGTAGCGAAGCCGCAATTTTAACTCCCGCTTGAGGCGTTCGTTGCCGATACGACGTGATTCCTGCATAAAAGATAGTTGCATCGGCGAAAAATGCGCCTGGGCTTCGGCGCGCCGGATTCGTGGTGGCGGTGGCATTCCGAAGGCGTTGGCAACGCGTTCGAAATATTCGCCCATGGTGAGATCGGAATCGTCGACCGCATTGACGACCCGGTTCGCCTTGCCGCGGCGCAGTGCGGCGACGCAGGCCGCTGCCAAATCGTCGGCATGGATGTGATTGGTAAAAACATCATCGCTGCGCTCGAGTATCGCCGTTCCGCTGCGCAGGCGCTCCACGGGCAGGCGGTCGGCGGCATAAATGCCGGGCGCCCGCAGGATGGTGACGCCGACGCCGCATCGGGCGCCAAAGGCCCGCAGACGGGCTTCGGCATCGACACGACGGCCGGCGCGCGCGGTCGCCGGATACAGGCGCCGTGTTTCATCGATGGACTCCCCAGCACAGTCGCCATAGACGCCGGTCGTACTGATATAGACCAAGCGCCGTGGTAGACTTTTTGCGCTTGCCAGAGCCGCAATCAGAAATTGGGTGCGGCGGTCATGCCGCCCTTCGTTGGGCGGCGGTGCCAGATGCACGATAAGTTGCGCCAAGCCCGCGAGTCGCTGCAGGCTTCGCCGCTGGTCGAGATCCGCCAGCACCGGCTGGACGCCCATCGACCGCCATTGATCGGCGCGCTCGGTGTTCCGCACCAGTGCGAAAAGGCGGAAGCGATGTTCGATGAAGGGAATCAGGCGGCGGGCGATGTCGCCGCTGCCGACGATGAGTAGTCTTTGCACGCTGGGATTCTAACGCCCGTTGCCAACGAGGGGAAAAGATGAGCTATCGCGTCACCGTCAAGCCGAGCCATAAGCAGTTCGAAGTCGAAGCCGACGAGACCATCCTCGAGGCGGCGCTGCGCCAGGGATTGACGCTGCCCTACGGTTGCCGCGACGGCGCCTGCGGCAGTTGCAAGGGGAGGTTGGTCGAAGGGCGGATCGCTTACGGCAAAACTGAACCGCGTGCGCTGACCATGGCCGAGCAGGTGGCGGGGATGGCGCTTTTCTGCTGCGCTCGCGCCGAAACCGACCTCGTGCTGGAAGCGAAAATCGGTTCCGCCGGCGATATCCCCATCAAAACCCTGCCGTCACGCGTCGAGCGACTGGAGCGCTTGGCGCCGGATGTGATGGAACTGGGGCTGCGGCTGCCCGCAAGCGAGCGCCTGCAATTTCTCGCCGGCCAATACATCGATATCCTGCTGAAAGACGGTAAACGCCGCAGCTTCTCGCTCGCTAATGCGCCGCACGACGATGGCTGCCTGCAACTGCACATTCGCCATACCCCCGGCGGACTATTTACCGATCAGGTGTTTTCGACCCTAAAGGTGCGCGACATCCTGCGATTCAATGGCCCGCATGGCAGCTTTTATCTGCGGGAGGACTCGTCGAAGCCCATGATCCTGCTGGCCGGCGGCACCGGCTTCGCGCCGATCAAGGCGATCGTCGAGCATGCGTTGCACGAGAATTGCGAGCGGCCGATGTATTTTTATTGGGGCGCCCGCGCCCGTGCCGATCTCTATATGGCGGAACTTCCACGGCAGTGGGCGGCGATTCATGGCCACATTCGCTATGTCCCGGTGCTTTCCGAACCGCGACCTGAGGACGCCTGGATCGGCCGTACCGGTCTCGTCCACCAGGCGGTGATGGCCGACTTCCCCGATTTATCCGCCTTTCAGGTGTATGCCTGCGGCGCGCCGGGCATGATCGACGCCGCCCGTCGGACCTTCACCGGCACTTGCGGATTGCCGCCGGACGAATTCTATTCGGATGCCTTCACTATCGCCGCCGCGGCCGAGTAGCAAGGCAAGTCATGAATTCTCGAGGGCGGAAGGCGTAATCCGCGCCCGCGCCAGGAATTCCCGCAGATGTTTTACCCCCTGGCGGTCGAGGGTGCTGGTGTTGTGGGGGCGATGCAGCACCGCTTCCATCCCGTTCAGCTTCACCCGTTGGCGCGCGCCGGGAAGATTCTCGATATCGGCACCGGCGTGCTTGAGCAAGGATTCAATGTCGCGCCAATGAATATTGGTGTTCGGCGGATCCTGAAAGATGGTGCGCACAATGTGCTCATGCTTGTGACTCATGACGGCCTCCGTCAAGTCGATGGCATGAGCTGATTATACGCTGCCTTATTTGGCGCGGTCGGCGGCGTTGAGGAGGGCGATTTGCTCGGCGGTCAGCGCCGTTGGCAGCATGATCTGCCAAGCGACCACGAGGTCGCCGCTGCGCTGGCCGGCATGATTCGGCAGTCCCAAGCCTTTGATGCGGAGCGGTTCGGGATTGAGCGTGCGTGCCGGTGAGAGTTTCACCTTGCGGTGGCCGCCCCCGAGTAGTGGGACGTTGGTGCTCCCGCCCGCCAGCCAGCGAAAAATACTGACCGGCGCGCGACAGAGAAGGTCGCGCTCCACCGGCTGAAACACCGGATGTGGCGCCAGCGCGATGCGCAGGAAAAGGTGCCCCGCCATGCCGCCCGGCGGGGCTTCGCCCCCTTGGCCGGCGAGCCGCAGTTCGCTGCCGTCGATGACGCCGGGAGGGACATGCACCTGCAGATGGCGGTCGGCGGAATGCTTGCCGCTACCGCCGCAGTCCGGGCAGGCGCGCTCGGTGATGAACCCACGGCCTTCGCAAACCGGGCAGCGCGTCAATTCGCGCCCGTCGCGGATGCGGCCGCTACCGTGGCAATGGCTGCAAAGATTGGAGCGGCTGGCACCGTATTCGCCCGTGCCATCGCAGGTGGCACAAGGGATGGCGCCGGCCAGGGTGAGCGTCTTGCAGCAGCCGAAGGCGGCTTCTTCGAGGCTCAATTCGAGATCACGACGGAAATCCTCGCCGCGCTCCGGCGTCTCCGGAGTTGGGGGGTTGGCCTCGGATGCAGCGTCGGTGCTGAATTCGGCCTCCGCTTCGGCATTCAGCATCGCTGCCATCATCGCGTCGTAAGCGGCGCGGACCGACTTGAAGCGCTCCGCCGCATCCGGCGCCGGATTACGGTCGGGATGCAGGGCCATCGCCAATTTGCGGAAGGCCTTTTTGACGGCAGCGGCGTCCGCGTCGGCGGCGATGCCGAGAATCCTGTGCGGCGCTTTCATGAAAGTGAACGCTTACTCGCCAAGGTAAGCAGCACGTATCCTCGGATCTGCCAGCAGATCGGCTGCCGGGCCGGAGAGGGTGATTTCCCCGCTTTCCATGACGTAGGCGCGTTGGCTCACTTCAAGCGCCAGCTTGGCGTTTTGTTCGACGAGGAGAATCGTCATGCCTTCCTTGGCGACCGCCATGACCACTTCGAAAATTTTCTGCACCATGAGCGGCGCCAGACCCATGGAAGGCTCATCGAGGAGCAGCAACTTGGGACGGCTCATGAGTGCGCGGCCGATGGCGAGCATTTGCTGTTCGCCGCCGGAAAGGGTCCCGCCGAGCTGGAAGGCGCGTTCCTTCAGGCGCGGAAAGTGCGCATAGACGTTTTCCAGATCGTTGGCGATAGCGGCCTGGTCGCGGCGGAAATAAGCGCCCATGGCAAGGTTCTCGGCAACGGTGAGACGCGGGAAGACGCCGCGTCCCTCGGGCACCAGGGCGATCCCGGTTCGAACCAGTTCATGCGCGGGAATGCGTTCGATCCGTTTCCCCAGGAAACGGATTTCGCCCCCGGCAACGTCGTGCATGCGGGCAATGGCCTTCAAGGTACTGGTCTTGCCAGCGCCATTGGCGCCGACCAGCGCCACGGTTTCGCCGGCGTCGACGGAAACGTTCACCCCGCGCACGGCACGAATTCCGCCGTAGGCCACCGATAGCCCGGAGACTTCAAGCATCGGGCGTTCCTCCGAGATAAGCTTCGATCACGCGCGGGTCGCGCTGCACCACGGCGGGAACGTCCTCGCAGATCTTTTCGCCGTAATCGAGGACTGCGACGCGGTCGCACAGACCCATGACCAGCTTGACGTCGTGCTCAATGAGCAGCACGGTGACTCCGCCATCGCGGATGCTCTCGATCAACTGCCGCAGCTTTTCGGTTTCCGTGGCATTCATGCCCGCCACCGGTTCGTCGAGGCAAAGCAGTTTCGGATCGGCGGCGAGCGCGCGGGCGATTTCGAGCCGGCGCTGGTCGCCGTAGGAAAGGTTCTTGGCCAGGTCGTGAGCCCGGTTGGCGATGCCGACGTAGGCAAGCAGCTCTTCCGCCCGGCGGAGGATTGCGGCCTCCTCCCCGCGCGCATGCGCGTGACGGAATATGGCGCCGAAAATGCCGGCGCGGGTACGTACATGCCGCCCGACCATGACATTCTCGAGCGCGCTCATGTTGCCGAAGAGGCGGATGTTCTGGAAAGTGCGGGCGATGCCGCGGGCGGCCGCAACATGCGGCGCGTCGGCGGCGAGCAGTTCGCCATCGAAATGGAAGCCGCCGCCATCCGGCACGTAGAGGCCGGTCAGGCAGTTGAAGAACGTGGTTTTGCCCGCGCCATTGGGGCCGATCAGCCCGTAGATTTCGCCGCGGCGAATGCCCAGCGAAATCTGGTGCAACGCCATGACGCCGCCAAAGTGCTTGGCGATGGCGCGCGCTTCGAGCAACACCTCGCTCATTCGTCGCGCTCCGCAAGCTCCCGCCGTCGTTCCGGCGACGGCCAAAGACCGGCGGGGCGCCAGCGCATGACCAGCACCAGCGCCAAGCCGAAGACCAGCATGCGCAGGCTCTCGGGATCGACCAGAACCTTGCCGAAGGCCGCCTGCTGCACCGGCACCACGGCATAGCGCAGCGCCTCCGGCAGGATGGCGAGCAAAACGGCGCCGAGGATGACGCCCGGTATGTGGCCCATGCCGCCCAGCACCACCATCGCCAGGATGATGATCGATTCGTCGAACTTGAAGCTTTCTGGCGAGATGAAGCCTTGCATGGCGGCGAAAATGCCGCCGGCGACGCCGCCGAAACTCGCGCCCATGGCGAAGGCGAGGAGCTTGATGTTGCGCGTGTTGATGCCGATCGCCTTGGCGGCGATCTCATCCTCGCGGATGGCCTGCCAGGCGCGACCGATGCGCGAATGCTGCAGGCGGAGATTGAGAAGGATGACCAGAATGGCCAGGACAACCAAGAGGTAGTAGTACTTTTGCGGACCTGAGAGCGAGATGCCGAAAATCTGGGTGGTGTTACCGAAACTGAAGGCGCCGATGGCGACCGGATCGACCATGGTGATGCCCTGCGCGCCGTTGGTGATGTTGATCGGCGTGTTTAGGTTGTTCATGAAAATGCGGATGATCTCGCCGAAGCCGAGCGTGACGATGGCGAGGTAGTCGCCGCGCAGCTTCAATGTCGGCGCCCCGAGCAGCACGCCGAAGACGCAGGCGGTGAGCGCGCCCAGCGGCAGGATGGCCCAGATCGGCCAGTGGAGGCCAAAGTGAGGGCTCGCGAGGAAGGCCCAGATGTAGGCGCCGACCGCGTAGAAGGCGATGTAGCCGAGGTCGAGCAGGCCGGCGAAGCCGACGACGATATTCAGCCCAAGCGCCAGGAAGATATAGAGGATGGCGAAATCGACGATGCGCACCCAGGCCTGACCGCCGCTGGCGGCGACAAAGGGCAGGAGAAGGAGGGCGACGACGATCAGGCCAATGCCGAGCGCCGAACGCGGTTTCAGCCATTTCATGCGCGTTCTCCCGTCTTTTCGCCGAGAAGGCCGGAAGGACGGAACATCAGCACGCCGATCAGCACGAAGAACGCGAAGATGTCCTGATAATTGCTGCCGAACAGGCTGGCGGTCGGGTTTTGCGCACAGGTGTCAGTCAGGATGCCGAAGGTGCGTGAAAGCATGCAAACGTTGGTCAGGTCGCCCAAGTAGCCGGCGCCGAAGGCTTCGATGAGGCCGAGCAGCAATCCTCCGACGACGGCGCCGCCGATATTGCCGATGCCGCCTAGCACCGCCGCGGTGAAGGCCTTCATGCCGAGCATGGTGCCCATCTGATAGTGCGCGATCTCGTAGTACGCGCCGACCAATATGCCGGCCACGGCGGCGAGTGCAGACCCGATGATGAAGGCGGCGGCGATGACGCGGTCGATATTCACTCCCATCAAGCTGGCGACATGCGGATTCTGCGCCGTCGCACGCATCGCCATCCCCAGGCGGGTACGGTACACGAGGAGGAGCAGGCCGCTCATCATCATCGCCGAGGTCAGGACGATGATCACCTGCACGCTGGTGAAATTGGCGCCCGCAACCGAGAATTGGGCTTTGGGCAGGAAGTCCGGGAAGCGCATGTAATTGCGGCTCCACAGCATCATCGCCAGGTTCTGGAGGACGATGGACATGCCGATGGCGGTGATCAGCGGCGTCAGGCGCGGTGCGTGGCGCAGCGGCCGGTATGCCACCCGTTCCAGGCCCCAGCCGAGCGCCATGCAGGCGAGAACCGAGATGGCGACGCCGAACGAGGCGGCAAGCCAAAGCGGCATGCCCAGCGCCGCAAGCTTGAAGGTGGCGGTCAAGGCGACCAGAGTGCCGATCATGACCACTTCGCCGTGGGCAAAATTGATCAGCCCCATGATGCCGTAGACCATGGTGTAGCCGAGCGCGACCAGGGCATAGATGCTGCCCTGGACGAGTCCGTTGATGATTTGTTGGAGAAAGGTGTCCATGGCAGGAACGGCGCCCGGAGGCGCCGTTCATTCAGCTAAGTGGCAGGTTACTTTTTCTCCGCGGGGACCGGAACTGCGGCCGGAGCCGGAGCGGCGGCCGCACCTGCGGCGGGAGCAGCGGCCTTGACCGGCGCGGGAGCCGGCGCAGCGCCGCCGATGGTCTCGACGTAATCCAGCTTGCCGCCCTTGTACTGGTAGAAGGAGATGTCGCCGTTCTTGAGGTCGCCTTTTTCGTCAAACTCCACCATGGCGGTAACGCCGTCGTACTTGGTCTTGCCGATCTCCGGCAGGAACTTGGCGGGCTCGACCGAATTGGCGCGCTTCATGGCGTCGGCCATGATCATGGTGGCGTCATAGACATAGGGCGCGTAGAGCTGGATGTCGGTGTTGAAGCGCTTCATGAACTTCGCTTTGAATTCCGGCCCCTTGGCCAGCTTTTCCAGCGGTTTTCCGGGCAGCGAGCAGAAGTGACCCTCGGCGGCATCGCCCGCATTCTTGGGGAAGTCGGTGGTACAGACGCCGTCGCCGCCCATGAACTTGGCCTTGATGCCGAGTTCCTTCATCTGCTTGACCATCGGGGCCCCTTGCGGGTCCATGCCGCCGAAGAAGACCAGATCGGGCTTCTTGGATTTGATCTGGGTGAGGATGGCCTTGAAGTCGGTAGCCTTGTCGTTGGTGAATTCGTTGGCGAGCACCTTGATGCCATTGCCCTCGGCCGCCTTGCGGAATTCGTCCGCGAGGCCCTGTCCGTAAGCCGTGCGGTCGTCGATGACGGCGACGGTCTTGATGCCCTGTTTGACGGCGAATTCGGCGAGCGCCTTGCCTTGCTGGACGTCGTTGGCCATGACGCGGAAAGTGGTCTTGAAGCCCTGCTGCGTATAGCGCGGATTGGTCGCCGAGCCGGAAATCTGGGGAATGCCGGCATCCGAGTAGATCTTCGAGGCCGGAATGGTGGTGCCCGAGTTGAGGTGGCCGACGACGCCATTCACTTTGGCGTCAGCAAGCTTCTGGGCGACGATGGTGCCTTGCTTTGGATCGGATTGATCGTCTTCTGCCAAAAGGTCGAATTTGACCTTGGCGCCGCCGATTTCGATGTTCTGGGCATTCAGTTCATCGATCGCGAGGCGCGCCCCGTTCTCGTTGTCCTTGCCCAAATGCGCCTGCGGTCCGGTCATCGGCGCGACGTGGCCGAGAACGACCTTAATTTCCGGCTTGGCGGCCGGCGCCGGAGCGGCTGTCGGCGATGCCGCGGGTTTCGCTTCTTCGTTCTTGCTGCAGGCACCCAGCGTTAACGCCAGTGAGGCTGCCAGGGCGGCGTTTAGACTCTTATTCAGCATATGGCGCATTCTCCATCTCCCAGTGTTTGGTGGAAACCAAGCGCCTGATTCTCCCGGGGGACGATTGGCATGTCAACAAAGCCGGCGCTATAGTGTCAGCCTCAGCTTGAAACGACCGATCATGTTCCAGCGATGACCACGCCGCTTCGTCAACTTGCGCTTCAGGCTGCAGCCGTGATCGTGGTGCTTTCGCTCGCATGGCCGTACTACGGCATGCGCGCCGAACAAATGCCTTGGGACAGAACAGCGATGGTCATGGGTGCCGTCGCCTTTATCGCGGCGAGCTTGACCCGGCAGCCGATCTGGTGGCGCATCATGCATGCGTTGTTCATGCCGCTGGCGTGGGCGGTGACGCAACTCGAGATCGACCCGATCTGGTTCCTGCTGGCGTTCGGTATTCTGCTGCTCATCTACCGCGGCGCCATTTCCG
>JAPUEC010000260.1 GCA_027492775.1 Rhodocyclaceae bacterium | reverse complement strand
ATTGGTCAAAAATGCGTACGCGCGCCGAGCTCGCCTCGCGTGGTGATCTTGGCGATGGCCTCAAATGGAAATTGAGCGCCCGCGCTGACTACGACGCGGTCTATGACCACACGAGCTTTTATCCGGCCCAGGTCGCGAATAATCAGCGCTTCAACCTGACGCTCAGGGAAAACTATCTCGATTACAGCACCGGAAATTGGGATTTCCGCCTCGGGCGCCAGCACGTGGTTTGGGGGGAAATGGTCGGGCTGTTTTTCGCCGACGTGGTTTCCGCACGCGACATGCGCGAATTCATCCTGCCGGATTTCGAGAGCCTTCGCATCCCGCAGTGGGCGGCGCGGGCCGAGTATTTCAAGGATGATTTCCACGCCGAAGCGGTGTGGATTCCGGTGGCGAGCTATGACGAGATCGGCAAGCCGGGCGCCGATTTCTATCCTTACCAGCCGGTCGCGCCGGGTTTCAGTGCCGCTTATCGACCGGAGATCCGCCCGGCAAGGAATCTGCAACATGGAAACTACGGTGTTCGTCTCTCCACCTTGAAGAACGGTTGGGACATCTCGGGCTTCTATTACAGCAGCATGGATAACTCGCCGACTTTCTATCGTGAGATTGTCGGTTCCACCATGATTTTCCAGGCCCGGCACGAGCGCATCAATCAATTTGGCGGGACCTTGGCCAAGGATTTCGGTTCGGTCGTTTTGAAAGGCGAAGCGGTGTACACCCAAGGGCGCAAATTCGGAGTGTGGCGGCTGAATGCGCCGAATGGCGTGGTCGGGCAGGATACGCTCGATTGGGCGGTTGGCTTGGATTTCACATTGCCAGCGGAAACGCGTCTGAACGTTCAACTGTTCCAACGAAACTTCCCCGATCACGATCCCGACATCGTTCCCCGAAAAAACGAGAATGGCTATAGCGTTTATCTAAGCAAGAAATTCGGGGATGCGGTTGAAGCGCAGGCTTTGTGGATCTCCAGCCTGAACCGAGGAGATTGGCTGTTCCGCCCGAAGTTGACTTGGGCGATGGAGAAGAATTGGCGCTGGACGTTCGGCGCGGACATCTTCAAAGGCCCACCTCTCGGTCTTTTCGGTCAATACAACCGTCAAGACCGGATATTTTCCGAGATCCGCTACAGTTTTTAGAATCGAAAACCAAAGAAAAAGGCCCGCAGAAGCGGGCCTTTTTTTGCAGCGGTATTTCGATTACTTGGCTTTGTTGCGGCGACGCAGGGCAGCGGCACCGAGCAGGCCCAGGCCGGCGAGTGCCAGCGAACCCGGTTCGGGGATGCTGTTGCCGTTGAAGTTGCCAGAACCCCAAGCCACCAGGGGCGAGCCCGTCGGGAAGGTGGTAAAGCTGTTGGAGAAGCTCAGGTCGGCACCATCGGTCTTGGTGTTGGTGTCCAGGTTGCCTTGGGCCAGGCCGCCGACAACATCCCACAAACCGCCGCCCAGCAGCAGGGTTGGGAAGAAGTTGTAGCCGGTCAGGGTCACGCCGTTGATCGCGTGGCCAACCAGAGACAGCCACAAATCGCCGTCGGTAGTGTTTGCGGTGTTCAGCAGGGAGGGATCGCTCACCGGGGCGTTGGGGGTATGGTCGACGTAGACATTGACCAGGCCGCCGGTGTAGCTGATGGCCGTGCCGCCGCCGCCAGGACCCGGAAGGGCAACGCCGCCGATCGGGGTGTAACCGGAGTAACGCACGGTCAATTCGCAACCCGGGCAGAAGCTGCTCACCGGTTGACCATTGAGCGTGGTGATGACGCCGAAGCCGGACAGTTCGCCCGTTGCCGGGTTGATCGTCTGGCTCAGAGTCGCGCTAACGCCGGAAAAGTCCTGGGCCGAATTCGGATCCCAGACCACGCCGCCAACATTAATCGGCGAGGCGTATGCCGAGCCGGTCAGAGCCAGGGCTACTGCCGAAGCCAGAACCGCCTTTTTGATTGCTTTCATTTAGTTTCTCCTAATGAACCTGTGGGGGAATATCGCGCGGTTTTTGATTTCAATTTCCGCATGCTTCCTCGTAAGCATCTGCTGTGCCAGGGGAGTGCGGCTTATTTATAACTATTTGATTATTTGTCAATTTATCATCAGCTATCGCTTGGGCGAAGCTGCCTACTTGTCAATTTGGGGAATCCTTGTAAGGAAAGTCGACAGGTTCAGCTGTACCGCCCCGGGGAGAGGATATCCGCCGGATCGAGGGCAGCCCGAAGGCGAGCATGGAACGTGCGCGAATGCTCCATGGCGCCGCTCAGCGTCGCCATGGTGTTGATTCCGACGCGATAGGGGAAACATCCGATGGCGTGGCCAGCCGACAACAGGTCGTGATAGCACTCCTCGGCACTTTTCTGGGCCAGCGCATCCTCACGCTCGAATATCAGCGGCACGGTGCTATCGAAAATCTTGTCGCTGACGGAAGTAAAGGTGATCAACGGTTCAATGCGGTGGGCAAACGCCACGCGCCGGACCATGTCGACATACTGGCGCACCGCCTGAGGACGCATCGGGACCAGGGGCGCATACCAGATGAGGCCACAGCCGTCGCGCGCCGGGTCGAGCCCCGGGCCCTTTGGCGCGCCCGGGTTTCGCCAGTAACACAAGGGGAGGGCGGTTTCGTTGGGCCGGCCGGCGACAAGTTGCAGCGATTTCGCGAGCGTGGCCGCCGTCCTCGCCAGTTTCTGGGCACCCGCTCCCGGGACAAAGCGGGCAAGATCCGCCAGCGTTTGCGCCTGAGTCGGACTCAGAAAGATCAGCCGGCTGGCGACGCCCGACAGCGCCCGACGAATTTCGCTCTGGGCTGCCTTGACCATGCGCCGTGTTCCATACAGCGTTCCGAAGCCAGTCCACGGAAATATCTGATATTGCCGCCCCATCTTTTGCAGGAGAGCTTCCGGGATCATGCCTTGGGCGTCGAGTTGGTCGGAAGGGAAGGGGGAGGACATGGCCAGGACCCGGCGCTGGTTCATCAAGTTGACGGCGCCGACGGTTCCGGGAAGTGCGGCGAGCAGGCCGCGGATGCGTTCAACGGCTGTTTCCAGCAAATCGTCGGAGCGCAGGCTGAAGAGGAAGGCCTTGACCTGTTCCGGCCGACGCGCCAGGGCGATGGTCATGCGGGTGACGATACCGAATCCGCTCTGGGTGAACAATCCCGCCGAATAGGGTCCGAGTCCCCATTTGAAGAGCCGCGCCAAATCCTCGCCGGCGGCTTCATGCAGTGCCGTCCGGTAGATGCTGCCATCGGCGAGCACCGCTTCCAGGTCAGTGACCGCGCCGAAGTGGTCGGCATGCGGCGTGATCCCATAGCCGCGCTCGAGCGCGTTGCCGACCAGGCTGCACTTCGGGCCGGCACCGGTGACCGGAACCAGGAAAGGATGGCCGCCTTGTTCGAGGAATTCCGCCAGTTGCTGCTGGGTGACGCCGGGTTCGAGGGTGACAACGCCAAGTTCGGCGTCGAAGTCCAGGATACGGTTGAGTTCGCCGAGGTCCACGATGACGCAGTCGTCGCGTACGGGCAGCGAAGTGCCGTAGCCCCAGTTCTTGCCGGTGCTGATCGGGTAGATCGGAATGCCGAGGCGGCTGGCGATCGAGACGATCGCCGGTAGCGAACTCGCATCCTTGATTTTCAGGGCACCGGCGATACGGCGCTGGAAACCGCTGGCGTCGACGCTGTAGATCGTTGTTGCCGACTCGGCGCCGAGGACCCTCGAATCGCCCAGAATATCGCGCCATTCCCACAATGCCTGATCCACGTCCATGACAATCCCGCCCAAGATCACAATGACATTGTTGACCGTCTCAGCCTGGAAAGGATTCCGTCGCAAGTTGCATATTTTCAGCGAGTTGGGGCTATAGTGACGCCAACAATAAATGGCCTGCGGAAGTTTCCCCAACAAATTCATGCGACTAGCCATCCTTAGCCTCGCCGTCCGCAATCTTCGGCGAAATCCGAAGCGCACGCTGGTAGCGGTCTTCACTGTCGCCGCCGGCATCGTTGCCTTTCTGCTCGCAGGCGGATTCATCGCCTGGATTTTCCATGACATGCGGGAAGCGACCATCCACTCCCAGTTGGGTCACCTGCAGGTGGTGCGGCCGGGCTATTTCGACAAGGGCATTGCCGATCCTTACCGCTATTTGCTGCCGGCGAAGTCCAAGGCGGAACGCGATATTCACGCCTTGCATGGCGTTTCGGCCCTCACCCCGCGTTTGGCTTTCAATGGCCTGATTGCGCATGGTGAAACCACCATTCCCTTCGTCGGCGAAGGCATCGATCCCGAAGGCGAGAAGCCCGTCAGCCGACGCATCAACATCATGGCGGGGCGAAATCTCGAGGGCGGCAACACCCCTGCGGTGATTCTTGGCGAGGGTCTGGCAAAAAGCCTCGGTGTTCAACCCGGAGACAAGGTCGTGTTGTTGGCGACCACTGCCAGCGGCAGCCCCAACGCCATCGAGGTCGAGGTGACCGGCACGTTCGCCACCATCTACAAGGACTACGACGATTCGGCATTGCGCCTGCCGATTGGACAAGCGCGCAAGCTGATGCGGGTCGAGGGGGCAACTTCATGGGTGGTGCTGCTGGATGGCGCGGAGCGCACCGAAGAAGCCGCGGCCGCCATTTCCTCCCGGCTGGATGGCAAGGATTTTGAGGTCGTGCCATGGACCCAGCTCGCCGATTTCTACAACAAGACGGTCGCGCTCTATTCCAAGCAGGTCGATGTCATGAAATTGATCATCGGCCTGATCATCATCTTGACGATCTCTAACACGCAGACGGTAACGGTGCTCGAACGCACCACGGAAATCGGTACGAGTCTGGCTATCGGTGTGCGTCAGCGCATGATCATGCTGTTGTTCTTGATCGAAGGCATGATGATCGGCGTTCTGGGCGGCGTGGCCGGAATCGTCCTCGGCTATGGCTTGGCGACGCTTATCTCCGCCATCGGCATCCCGATGCCGCCGCCGCCGGGGATGGCGCACGGTTATGTCGCGCAGATCATCGTGACGCCGGCGCTCGCGCGCGATGCGCTGCTTCTGGCTTTTTTGACAACCATCATCGCCAGTTTGATGCCGGCCTGGAAGGCAAGCCGGATGAACGTGGTCGATGCCTTGCGCTGCAATCAATAGCCATGCTCTACATCCAATTGGCCTTGCGCAACGTCTTCCGCCACCGCTCCCGGTCGGCGGCAACCCTGCTGGCGATCGCCATCGGCGTTGCCAGCCTGATTATGGCGGGCGGCTTCGTTCAGGATATTTTTGTCCAGCTGGCCGAAGCCATCATTCATTCCCAGACCGGCCATGTCCAGGTTGCCAAGAAAGGCTACCGCGAGGGCAAGACGCGCGCCCCTGAAAACTACCTGATCGAGGCCCCGGAAAAAGTCGGCGCGGAACTTTCTGGCAGCGTCGGCGTTCAGAGCGTTGTAGCACGTTTGGGATTTGCCGGTGTCCTGAATAATGGAAAACGCGACCTCGGAATTATTGGCGAGGGCATTGAGCCCAGCGGCGAGGCGGCGATCGGAACCTACCTTCGTTACATCCAGGGCGGTCCGCTGGTCGATTCTTCGGCCGATGGCATCGTGATCGGGCAGGGCGTCGCACGCTCTCTGGGCCTCAAGGTCGGAGACCGGGTGACCTTGGTCATGCGTCTTTCCCAAGGTGCGGTGAATACGCTGGATTTCGAAGTGCAAGGAGTGTTTCAGAGCTTCTCGAAAGATTTTGACGCGCGCGCGGTGCGAATCCCGCTATCCGCGGCGCGCGAATTGATGGATACCCAGGCGGCGCATCTGCTGGTGGTGATGCTCAAGCACACCGAAGACACGAAAAAGGTCTTGGCGACGCTGGCGCCGCAATTGGAAAAACAGGGATATGAAGTCTTCGCATGGAATGAATTGTCGGATTTCTACGAAAAGGCGAAGGAACTGTATGACCGCCAGTTCGGGGTTCTGCGTTTGATCATTTTGCTCATGGTGCTTCTCAGTGTTGCCAACAGCATCAACATGACCCTTTTCGAACGTACCCGCGAATTCGGCACCATGCGTGCGCTGGGGAATCGGCCGATCAATATCTTCACTCTGATCATGGCGGAGAGCGCCATGCTCGGGCTGATCGGCGCCATCCTCGGCATGCTTCTGGGATGCCTGGCGGCGATGGCGATCTCGGCCATCGGCATTCCCATGCCGCCGCCACCGAACGCCAACCTGGGGTACACCGCGGTCATCCGCCTCGATCTGATGGGGGTAATGGCGGCGGGAGCGGTGGGATTCGTCGCTTCTTGCCTCGCATCGTTGCTGCCGGCGAGGCGTGCGTCCCGGATGGATGTGGTGGATGCCCTGCGCCATGGTGTCTGATGGCATGAAAAGCTTATTTTGTTGCTGCGCATCAATGACGTATGGATATCAGTTATGATGGGCAGGTTTATTAACCGCGAAGGCTCGAGGAGAGCTCACTTCAGGGAGTCTTATTTTGAATCATCTGAACTTTATACGTAATTATTGGGTTCGCCTGGCAGCAGCGGTATCCGTGCTGTTTATCGTAGGAGGGTGCGCCTCGTCGCACCCGCCGGCACCCTCGAGCGCTGCATCCCCGGATTACAGCTATGTGATCGGCCCCGGCGACGTCCTCAACATCGTCGTCTGGCGCAATCCGGAGCTCTCCATGTCCGTTCCCGTGCGTCCGGACGGCAAGGTGACCACGCCGCTCGTCGAAGATCTCCAGGCCATGGGCAAGGATCCTTCCACCCTGGCGCGCGACATCGAAAAGGCGCTTGGCAAATTCATGCGCGACCCGGTGGTGACGGTCGTCGTCACCAACTTTGTCGGTCCTTACAGCGAACAGATTCGCGTCGTGGGCGAGGCGGCCAAGCCGCAGGTTCTCGCTTACCGTCAGAAAATGACCTTGCTTGACGTCATGATCGCCGTTGGCGGCATTACCGATTTCGCCGATGGCAACGGCGCCGTGCTGCTGCGTTCTTCCGAAGGCAACAAGCAGTATGGCGTGCGGATCAAGGACCTCATCAAGCGCGGCGACGTTTCCGCCAACGTGGAAATGAAGCCGGGCGACGTTTTGATCATCCCCCAAAGCTGGTTCTAAAACTAATTGAAGGCTCGCCCGCTCATGCATCATGCATGAGCGGTGTCCTTGTTACATAACCAGTGAGAATTTGATCTGATGGATGAATTAATCCGCCAAGTCACGACGTTGCTCAAGGCGGCGTGGCACCAACGATGGCTTGGGCTGGGCGTTGCGTTCCTGGCGGCTATCGTCGCCGCTGCGGTGGTCCTCCGCGTGCCGGATAAATACGAGGCTTCGGCACGGATCTATGTCGATACCGAGTCGATGCTAAAACCCCTGATGTCGGGCTTGACGGTGCAACCGAATGTCGAGCAGCGGGTGATGATGCTGAGCAAGACCTTGATCAGCCGCCCCAACGTCGAAAAGCTCGTCCGCATGGCCGACCTGGATTTGGGTAACCAGTCCAAGCAAGCGCAGGACGAACTGGTCGAGCATCTGATGAAGAGCCTGCAAATCAAGAGCACCTCCCGCGACAACCTGTATTCGCTGGCCTACCGCGATCCCGATCCCAACAAGGCCAAGCGCGTGATCCAGTCGCTGACATCGATTTTTGTCGAATCGAGCCTCGGCGATAAACGCAAGGATTCCGATTCGGCCAAGAAATTCATCGATGAACAGATCAAGGTCTATGAAAAGAAACTTGAGGAAGCGGAAACCCGCCTGAAGGAATTCAAGGTTCGCAATATCGAGATGCAAACCGCCGATGGCAAAGATGCAGTCGGCAGGTTGTCCGACGTCACCACGCAGTTGAATGAAGCGCGGCTTGCCTTGCGGGAGGCGGAAAACTCCAAGGAAGCCCTGCGGCGCCATGTCCTGGGTGACGGCAGCAAGGGCGGCTCCATCGACTCCGTTTCCATGCCCGAGCTGGATGGGCGTATCGAAGCCAAGAAAAAAGAACTCGATACGTTGCTCCAGAAGTACACCGAGCAGCACCCAGACGTGATCGGCACGCGGCGCATCATTCGCGACTTGCAGGAACAGAAGAAGCGCGAAGTGGCCGAGCTGCGCAAGGCTGCGGCCGCAAATCCGGGCGCCCTGGTCGGAAGCAATGCGGCGAGCGCCGAACTGAAGAACGAGATGGCCTCGGCGGATGCCAAGGTGGCTTCTCTGCGCACGCGCGTTGCCGAGTATGAGGAACGCTTCAACCGCATCAAGTCGACGCTCAAGGATAAGCCGCAGTTGGAAGCGGAGTATGCGCAGTTGAATCGCGACTACGATATCCACAAGCGGAACTACGAGGCGCTGGTTTCCCGTCGGGAATCCGCCAGTCTCACCGGCGATCTCGATGCCGCCTCCGGCGTAGTCGATTTCCGCCTGATCGATCCGCCCCGTGTCTCCTCCAAGCCGGTAGCGCCCAATCGTGTTCTGCTCTTGCCACTGGCCTTGCTGGCGGCGCTTGGTATCGGTGTCTTTGCCAGTCTCCTGGCCAGCCAGGTGCGACCGGTATTCTTCGATGCCCAATCCCTCCGTGAAGCCACCGGCCTGCCGATCCTGGGCAGCGTTTCGCTGATCCGGAGCGAAGCCATACAAGCTCGGGAAAAAACCGACCTTAGACGTTTCGCGGCGGGTTTTTCGGTACTTATCGGAGCATTCATCGTTGGGGTCGGAGTCCTTTATTTCACGACCGGTGCCGGCTGAGGAACTTATGAGCCTGATTGAACAAGCAGCAAAAAGACTCGAACAACTGCGCCAAGCCGGCGTCGATATTCCGGAGGACGATGCGCCGGAACAGATCGTTACCCGGCCGTTGCGACCGAACCGTATCGATGGCGCCGAACGAGTCGTCGTCGAGGAATTGCAGCCTGCCGCCCAATCGCGTCAGATCGACCTCGACCTGAACGGGTTGGCCGCGGCGGGAATCATCAGTCCGACCGCACCGCGCTCCCACATTTCGGACGAGTATCGCGTCATCAAGCGTCCGCTCATCACCAATGCGATGGGTAAGGGCGCCGCCCCGATCGCCAATGGCAACCTGATCATGGTGACCAGCGCCATGCCGGGCGAGGGCAAGACCTTCTCCGCCATCAACCTGGCCATGAGCATCGCCATGGAACTCGACAACACCGTGATGCTGGTGGATGCCGACGTGGCGAGACCGTCCGTGCTCAACATGTTGGGGAAGGCGCCTGAGCCGGGCCTGCTCGATATGCTGGTCGACGACTCGATTCCGCTATCCAGTCTCCTCCTGCGGACCAACGTCGAGAAACTCACCATCCTTCCCAGCGGAACCCAGCACGACCGGGCGACCGAACTGCTGGCCAGCGATGCCATGGGCCGACTTGTCGATGACATGGCCAGCCGGTATCCTGACCGGATCATCATTTTTGATTCTCCGCCGCTGTTGATGACAACCGAGTCGCGTGTGCTGGCTACGCACATGGGACAGATCGTCCTGGTCGTTCACGCCCAGCGAACGTTGCACGGACAGGTTAAGCAAGCGCTGGGGACCATCGCCAATTGCCCGGTCAAGCTCTTGCTGCTCAACCAGTCCCGGGCAAAGCCGGGCGATGGCTATGGTTACGGCTATGGCTACGGCTACGGTTATGGCAAAGGCGGGTAAGGTTTACAGGGAGGATTCGGCGTGACCAACAACGAACTAAAAATAAAAGACTTTTCAGCCAAATGCATGATTGCTAGCCGGCCGCCGATGCGCGTCGGCGCGGTATCGATTGCGCTTGCCGGATTGTTTTCGCCGGTTTGGGCGCAGCAGGCCGCCGTCACCGCGCCTGCCGCATCTCCTTCGGCGCCTGCCGCCAGTGCTCCGGAACCGGCCGCACCCGGCGCAACTCAACGGCCGGGCTGGACGATCACCCCGACGGTCGAGGTTACCGAACGCCTGTCCGACAACATTCTGCTCACCAATACCAACCGCAAACACGACGAAGTCACAGAAATCTCGCCCGGTCTGCGTATCGATGGCCAGAGCGCGCGATTGAAGGTCCATTTCGACTACCAGCTGCGCGGCATTTTCTACGCCCAGGGATCGCGATCGAACCATACCCAGAACGCGCTCAATACCTTCGGGACGCTGGAAGCGGTCGATAACCTGCTGTATCTCGATTTCAGCGGTGTGATCACCCAGCAAAGCATTTCCGCCTTCGGCACGCAGTCGCCAAGCTCGGTCAACGTCAATGCCAACAGCACCGAAACGGCCAATTTCCGCCTCTCTCCCTATCTCAAGGGGCGCCTGCTGGGCTATGCGGACTACGAACTGCGCTACACCCGTTCGGCGCTGCGTTCGGATGCCAGCGGAGCATTCGACTCCGATACCAACGAGTGGATGGGCAAAATCCACGGCGCCACGGCGATGGCGAACCTGGGCTGGAGCCTGGAGGGCCATGGCACCCAGGTCGATTATTCCGACGGCCGCAAGAACGAATCCGAGCTTTTCCGCGGCCTCTTGAGTTATCGCTTTGCGCCGGAAATCCGCGTTTCCGCGAGCATGGGCTCCGAGCGCAACGATTATCTCGGCGGCGACGCCAAAACCTGGCAGACGCATGGCTACGGCTTCGATTGGTCGCCGAGCGAGCGCACTCTCCTTTCCGCCTTCCGCGAGCGGCGCTTCTTCGGCAATGGCCACACCGTGACCTTTACTCATCGCACGCCCCTGACATCCTGGCGCATCAGCGACACCCGCGATGTTTCGCTGGCGCCGAGCAACCTGACCACGGTGGGCTTGGGATCGATCTACGACCTGCTATACAACATGTATCAGTCGAACATTCCCGATCCGATCCAGCGCGAAGCCTTCGTCCGCGGCCTCTTGCAGCGCGGCGGCGTCGCGGCCAATTCTCAGGTGCTGGCAGGTTTTCTGAGTTCGCAAGCGACCGTTCAGCGTCAACAGGAGATCTCCGTCGCCTTGCAAGGCGTCCGCAATACGGTGACTTTCCTTGCGTCGCGCAGCGAGAACCAGCGCCTGGGCAGCACCTTGGGTGCTGCCGCCGGTGATTTTGCCGTGACCTCGTCGATCCGGCAGCGCGGCTTCTCCATGAATTGGGCGCATCACCTGACGCCGCTTTCTTCGCTTTCGGTCATGGCTTCGCAGCAAAACAGTGCCGGCGACGCAAATATCCAGGGCACCAAGCTGCGCACCTTGAACGTGTCCTACTCGACCAAGTTCGATCCCAAGACCACCGCCTCGCTGGGCGTGCGACGGGCGCTGTTCGAGAGCTCGACCAACCCTTATCAGGAAAATGCCATCACCGGCACTATTTCCGTCATTTTCTGAGTCGCATGTACGAAACCTACTATGGCCTGACGAGCAAGCCGTTCCAGCTCAACCCCGATCCCTCCTTCTACTTCGGGAGCAAGCAGCACCAGCGGGCGACGGCTTACCTCGAATACGGGATTCACCAGAACGAAGGTTTCATTGTCATCACCGGCGAGATCGGGGCGGGCAAGACCACCATCGTCAAGGGCCTGCTCGACAAGCTGGATTCCAACCGTGTCATTGCCGCGCACATGGTCAGCACTCAGGTCGATGCCGAAGACACCTTGCGGCTCGTTGGGGCCGCATTCGGCGTCAAGACCAAGGATCTTTCCAAGGCCGACGTTTTGATGGCGCTGGAAGCGTTCTTCACCAACAACGCCCGCAAGCGCAAGCGGTCATTGCTGGTGGTGGACGAGGCACAGAATCTCACACCCAAGGCGGTCGAAGAACTGCGCATGCTGTCCAATTTCCAGTTCGGCAGCCATGCCCTTTTGCAGAGTTTCCTGATCGGACAACCTGAATTTCGCGACATCTTGCGCAGCCCGCACATGCAGCAGCTCAAGCAGCGGGTGATCGCCTCCTGTCACATCGGCCCGATGGACATGAAGGAGACGGAGGAATACATCCTGCACCGTCTCAAGTGCTCGGGATCGACCGATTCCCCCACCTTCGAACCGAAGGCGTTCGAAGCGATCTACCACGCCAGCAATGGCATTCCGCGCCGTATCAACACCCTTTGCGACCGTCTTTTGCTGCTCGGTTTCCTGGGCGGTAAAAAGCATTTCATTCGCGAGGACGTCGAAGAAGTGGCGAAGGAAATCGACGAGGAAACGCTTTCTCCGACGCTGCGGCGCAAGCAGGCCAAGGCGGCCGCGGGATCGGTTTCCCGCGTTCCTGCGGCCGTCCCTGAAGGTGGCGAGATCGACCCGGCGGCCTTCGATCTCGACGAAGAGACCGCCGACCTCGCCTCGGAATTGATCGCCGGGCTCAGCGGCGATCAGGTCAGCGAAAGGTTGTTGCGGCTCGAACGCAGCATGTTGCGCCTGGAGCGCATCAATATTGCGACGCTCAACGTTCTTCAGCAGTTGATCAACTCGGTTCGCCCCCGGCACGAAGACGGCGGAGCGCGAGAGTGACGGGCGCCGGGCCGCGGCGCGCCGAGGGCGCGCTGATTTGCGTCGTTGGCGCACGCCCGAATTTCATGAAAATGGCACCCATCCTGCGGGCGCTGGCCGCGCAGGCGCCGGACATGCCAAGCCTGCTGGTTCACACCGGCCAACATTACGATACCGCGATGAGCGGCCGCTTTTTCAGCGACCTCGGCTTGCCCAGGCCCGACGTCGACCTTGAAGTGGGTTCCAGCAGCCACGCGG
This sequence comes from Rhodocyclaceae bacterium, assembly GCA_027492775.1. Taxonomy (GTDB): domain Bacteria; phylum Pseudomonadota; class Gammaproteobacteria; order Burkholderiales; family Rhodocyclaceae; genus UBA1934. The sequence continues at coordinate 19,816 of JAPUEC010000260.1, read as the reverse complement.
TGCAAACTGCCGAAATCATGCAGCGTTTCGAGCCGCTTCTGGATACGCACCGGGCGGCGGGCGTTCTGGTTGTCGGCGATGTCAATTCGACGCTGGCCTGCGCATTGGTGGCCAGCAAGAAAAACATTCCGGTGTTCCATGTCGAGGCCGGCTTGCGCAGCGGCGACCGTTCCATGCCGGAAGAAATCAACCGGCTGCTGACCGACCGCATCGCCAGCCGCCTGTACACCACCGAGCGCGAAGCGGGCGATAACCTCCTGAAGGAAGGCGTCGCCGCGGAAGACATCTGTTTTGCCGGCAATGTCATGATCGATTCGTTGCGCCATGCGCTGAGCCACGCTGTCCCGCCGGCGCAGACCTTGCGGTCCGCGGGTGCGGATGCGCGATTGCCGGAGGCGCCGACGGGGTACGGCCTGGTGACCTTGCATCGACCCTCGAACGTCGATGATCCAGCGGTGCTGCGCCATCTTCTGGAAACCTTGCGTTCGGTGGCGGAAATGCTCCCGCTGATCTTCGTCGTTCATCCCCGGACGCGTCACAACCTTGAAAAATTCGGGCTGCAAGCTGTCATCCGCTCTGCGGCCATTGCCGAGTTGCCGCCGCAGGGTTATTTCGAAATGCTGGGGTTGATGGCCAATGCCCGCTTGGTATTGACCGATTCCGGGGGCATGCAGGAAGAAACCACCGCGCTCGGCGTGCCTTGCCTGACGCTTCGGGAGAACACCGAGCGCCCGATCACCGTCACCCAGGGGACCAACCGGGTGGTAGGCAACAATGGCGAAATCATATTATCGGCGGTGGGCGATATTCTTGGCGGCCAAGGTAAACAAGGGCGCATTCCGGAACTTTGGGACGGCCACGCGGCCGAACGTATCGTGTCTGATCTGATGCAGTGGCTGCACTCGTGATGGCGGATGAATGTGTTGAATGTGTTGTCTCAAATAATGCGAAAAACAAACGGCATCGCCGAGCATGTCGGCTAAGGTCGATGGACGTCGTATTGGTTGTGATGGCCTTACCAAGGGACGGGAATCGGTGACTCATGCAGGATGAGCAAATCGTCAATGCGCTAACGGTGGACGTGGAAGATTATTTTCAGGTGTCGGCGTTCGCGCCGCACATCGCCCGGTCGGACTGGGACGCGCGCGAATGCCGCGTCGAGCGCAACATGGAACGCATCCTGGGCATGCTCGACGAGTCGGGCAGCAAGGCCACCTTTTTCACCCTCGGCTGGATCGCCGAGCGCTATCCGCAACTCGTCCGCGCCATCGTCGATAACGGCCATGAACTGGCCAGCCATGGCTACGGGCACCAGCGGGTGAGCGACCAGACGGCGGAGGTTTTCCTTGCCGACATCCGTCGCGCAAAAAACCTGCTGGAAGATATTTCCGGCCATGAAATCAAAGGCTACCGCGCGCCCAGCTTTTCCATCGGCAAGAACAACCTCTGGGCTTTCGATTGCCTGGAGCGGGCTGGCTATCGCTACAGTTCCAGCGTTTATCCGATTCGGCATGACCATTACGGCATGCCGGATGCGCCGCGATTCGCCTTTGGCGTCGGCGGCCTGCTCGAAGTGCCTCCGACCACACTGCGAATGGGCGGCCGCAACTGGCCGGCGAGCGGTGGCGGCTATTTCCGGCTCATGCCTTACGCGCTTTCACGCTGGCTGTTGCGCCGGGTCAATGCGACCGACCGCCAGCCCGCCATTTTCTATTTTCATCCCTGGGAAATCGATCACGAGCAGCCGCGCATTTCCGGGATCAGCGCAAAGACGCGTTTTCGCCATTACGTCAATATCGACCGGATGGAACCGCGCCTGCGGCAGTTGCTGAACGATTTTCGTTGGGGACGGATGGACAGGATTTTTCTCGAACGGGGCGCAAGCGGCACCGCGCGCCAAACCCTGCAAGCATATAAACAATAACGGAGCGGAGCCGATTGCCGGCATCCGCCATTACTGAACGCACAACATGTTGAGCATCAAGCGTCTTGACCTCGTGGATACCACCGGTGCCGCCGCCTGGGACGATTTTGTCCGGGCCTGCCCGCAGGCAACGTTTTTCCATCGTTCCGGCTGGCAGAAAATCATGCGTCAGGTATTCCGCCATCGTACCGATTACCTCTATGCCGAACGCAATGGCGTGATCGAGGGCATCCTGCCGCTCGTTCATGTCAATAGCCTTTTGTTCGGCAATGCGCTGGTTTCCCTGCCTTTTGCCGTTTATGGTGGGGTCGCCGCAAGCAACGCCGAAGCCGTCAAGCGGCTGGAAGCGGAAGCCGCGCAGCTTGCCCAGGAACTTGGCGTCGACCACCTGGAATTCAGAAACCTCGAACGTCGCCACCCCGATTGGCCGACGCAAGACCTCTACGTCACCTTTCGCAAGGAAATCGATCCCGATGAGGAGGCCAACATGCTCGCCATCCCGCGCAAACAGCGGGCCATGGTGCGCAAGGGCATCAAGAACGGCCTGGTCGGAGAAGTCGATGCCGATGTCGAGCGCTTCTTCGCGCTCTATGCCGATAACGTTCACCGCCACGGCACGCCCGCCTTGCCCAAGCGCTATTTCCAGATGTTGATGGAAACCTTCGGCGACGATTGCGAGGTCTTCATCGTTTCCGACGGCGAGGGCAGGGTGCTGAGCGGCGTGCTGAGCTTTTATTTCCGTGACGAGATCCTGCCTTATTACGCGGGTGACGATGCCAAGGCGCGGGACTTGGCCGCCAACGATTTCAAGTACTGGGAGTTGATGCGCCGTGCCTGCGCACGCGGCACCAAGGTGTTCGACTACGGGCGCAGCAAGCAGGGAACTGGGTCGTACGCCTTCAAGAAGAACTGGGGTTTCGAACCGAAACCGCTTTTCTACGAATATCGCCTCTACAAGCGCGACAGCATTCCCCAGAACAATCCATCGAACGCCAAGTACAAGCTCTTCATCGAGGCCTGGCGCCGAATGCCCATCGGCGTCGCCAACTGGCTGGGACCACACATCGTGCGGAATCTCGGATGAGCAATATCCTCTACCTCGTTCATCGCCTACCGTATCCGCCCAACAAGGGCGACAAGGTGCGTTCCTTTCATTTGCTCAAGCACCTGGCTTCCCGGCATCAGGTGTTTCTCGCCACTTTCATCGACGATCCGGAGGATGAACTCCACGTCTCCGCGCTGCGGGAAATGGTTGCCGGGCTGCACATTTCCCGATTGCATCCGCGTCTGGCGAAAGTGCGCAGCCTCATCGGTCTATTGACGGGGCAGGCGTTGACGCTCCCTTACTACCGCGATTCCCGTTTGCGCCGCTGGGTCGAAAAAACCTGCCGGCAGCAGAAGATCGATGCGGCGGTGGTCTTTTCCTCCGCCATGGCGCAATACGTTGAAAAGATGACGCGCTTGCCGGTGCTCGTCGATTTTGTCGACGTCGATTCCGCCAAGTGGACGCAATACGCCCCCAACCATCGCTGGCCCATGTCCTGGCTCTACCGGCGCGAAGGCCAGCGTCTGCTGGCCTACGAGCGCCACGTCGCGTCGCGGGCGACACGCTCCTTCTTCGTCACCGAGAAGGAGACCGAACTCTTCCGCGGCTTGGCTCCGGAATGCGGGGTGCGCATCGCTCCGATGTGCAACGGCGTGGATTCGGAATTCTTTTCACCCGAGGTCGAGTGCGCTTCGCCCTTCGCCCCGGGCGAAATTCCGCTCGTATTCACGGGCGCCATGGATTACTGGCCCAACGTCGATGCCGCCGCCTGGTTCGCGCGGGAGGTTTTGCCGTCGCTGATCGCCGCGCATCCCGGGGTGCGCTTCTACATCGTCGGCCGCAATCCCGCGCCAGCGGTGAAAGTGCTCGCCGACAATACCGTCATCGTCACCGGAACCGTTCCCGACGTGCGGCCCTATCTGCGTCACGCGGCGGCCGTCGTCGCGCCCTTGCGCATTGCCCGCGGCATCCAGAACAAGATTCTCGAAGCCATGGCCATGGCCAAGCCGGTGATCACCACCACGGCATGTGCCGAAGCCATCGAAGCCACGCCCGGCAAGGATTTCCTGGTGGCGGACACGACACTCGGCTACTGTCAGCAGGTCAACGAGATTCTCAACCTGCCGGACCGCGGCGCCGCCATGGGCCTTGCCGCGCGCGCACGCGTCATCGAGCGTTACGGCTGGGAAGCGCACCTGTCCGCCATCGAACGCTATCTGGTGACCGACCGTCGCCTCGAACCCGCTTGATCGCCATGAACCGACCCGTGATCGAACCGCTCGCCAGGATTGACCATGAACCCGGTCGCACCCGGCAAACCGCCCTGATGGCGCTGCTCGCGCTCATCGTCGGGGTGCTGGTGGTATATCGGGAAACGGCGCTGGCCATGGTCAACATCTGGTCGCGCTCGGAAACCTTCGCTCACGGTTTCATTGTTCCGCTCATTTCGCTGTGGCTGATCTGGCGTCAGCGGGCGGTACTGGCACGGCTGCCGGTTCGGCCGGCGCCCTGGGTGGCATTGCCGGCCGCTGTCGTTGGCCTGGGGTGGCTGCTGGGCGACCTCGCCGCCGTCAATGCAGTCACCCAGTTGGCCTTGACGGCGATGCTGGTATTGACCGTCGTCGCTGTCCTCGGCCTGCCGCTCGCCCGCGCCATGGCATTCCCGTTGGCCTTCCTGTTCTTTGCGGTGCCCATCGGCGAATTCGTCATGCCGCAACTCATGGAATGGACGGCCAATTTCACGGTGATCGGTCTGCGCGCCAGCGGCATCCCCGTCTACCGCGAAGGGCTGCAATTCGTCATTCCCTCCGGCAACTGGTCGGTGGTGGAAGCCTGCAGCGGCGTGCGCTATCTCATCGCCTCGCTCATGGTCGGCACGCTCTTCGCCTACCTCAACTACACCTCGCTCAAGCGCCGTCTCATCTTCATTGGCTTCGCCATCCTCGTGCCCATCGTCGCCAACTGGATGCGCGCCTACCTGATCGTCATGCTCGGTCACCTCTCTGGCAACCGCTTGGCGGTCGGCGTCGATCACCTGATTTATGGCTGGCTCTTCTTCGGCCTGGTGATCATGATCATGTTCGTCGTCGGTGCGCGTTGGCGTGAAGACATGCCGGCAACCCCGGTGGGGCCGGCGGCCATGGCGGAAGCTTCTCCCTCGGCTCCGGGCCGAATCTGGCTGACCGCCGCCTTGCTGGCGCTGGTGGTCGCATTGCCCCATGCCGCGCTTTGGGCGCTCGACCGTCACGACGCCGCGCCGAAGCCATCGCTTGCCCTGGGCGCGGCCGGCGAATGGCAGCCGAGCCCGACGCCGATTTCGACGTGGACGCCGGTTTTCGAAAATCCGCCGGCGACCGCGAATGTCACCTTGCGCAAAGGGCTGCATACGGTCGGGGTCTACATCGCCTACTACCGCAATCAAACCTACCAAAGCAAACTGGTCAGCTCCGAGAACATGCTGGTCAGAAGCAACGATCATTCATGGGCCGTGGTCGGCCACGAGGTGCGCGAAGTAACTTTCAACGGTCGTCCCGTCACCGCCCGCACGGCGCAGTTGCGGGGCCAGAATGCCACGGTCGCGTCTGCGGAAGGCCGACTGCTCGTGTGGCAGTGGTATTGGATCGACGGCCGCATGACGTCAAGCGACGCCCGCGCCAAGGCCGACATTGCGCTATCGCGCTTGCTGGGCCATGGCGACGATTCGGCTTCGGTGATTCTCTATGCGCCGGAGAACCAACCGGGCGGCGCCCAGGCGGCGCTGGAGGAGTTCTCGCGCAGCGGCGCCGCGGCGGTCGAGGCGGCGTTGCAGCAGGCGAAGGCGGCACGATGAGGAACGACCCATGTGCGGCATAGCCGGGCTGTTCGACCTCACCGGGCAACGTGAATTTCCCCTGGTGCTGGTCGAACGCATCAACAACATCCAGTCCCATCGCGGGCCGGACGAAGCGGGCGTGCACCGCGAACCCGGCGTTGCCCTGGCGCATCGGCGCCTGTCCATCATCGACTTGTCGACCGGCCAGCAGCCCTTGTTCAACGAAGACCATTCGGTGGTCGTCGTCTTCAACGGCGAGATTTACAACTACCAGGAGCTGGTGCCCGAGTTGCAGGCGCTGGGGCATGTTTTCCGCACCCGCAGCGACACCGAGGTCATCGTCCATGCCTGGGAGGCCTGGGGCGAAAAATGCGTCGAGCGCTTCCGCGGCATGTTCGCCTTCGCGCTCTGGGACCGCAATCGCCAGACCTTCTTTCTCGCCCGCGACCGCCTTGGGGTTAAGCCGCTGTTCTACGCCTTCCTCGCCGACGGCAGTTTCATTTTTGGTTCCGAACTCAAGGTCCTGACGGCGCATCCCGATTTCCGCCGCGACATCGATCCGCTGGCCGTCGAGGAGTATTTCACCCTCGGTTATGTCGCTGAGCCGCGCAGCATCTATACCGGCGCCCGCAAGCTGCCGCCGGCCCATACCCTGACGCTGCGCCGCGGCGAGCCGGCGGCGGAACCGGTCGCCTATTGGGATGTGCGCTTCACACTGGACAATCGCCTCAGCGAAGGCGAGGTGACCGAGCAGCTCCGCCATCGTCTGGCGGAAGCGGTGAAAGTGCGCATGGTCGCCGATGTGCCGCTGGGTGCCTTCCTCTCGGGTGGCGTGGATTCCAGCGCCGTGGTAGCGACCATGGCCGGCCTCAGTGATACGCCGGTACGCACCTGCGCCATCGGTTTCGACGATCCCAATTTCAACGAGTCCGAATTCGCGCAGCAGGTGGCCGAGCGCTATCGCACCGATCATCATCTCGAAGTGGTGAAGAGCGACGACTTCGATCTCATCGACACCCTCGCCTGGCTCTACGACGAGCCCTACGCCGACAGTTCGGCGCTGCCCACCTACCGCGTCTGCCAACTGGCGCGCAAGCACGTGACCGTGGCGCTTTCCGGTGATGGCGGTGACGAAAGTCTGGGCGGCTACCGGCGCTATCGCCTGCACCTGATGGAAGAGCGCGGGCGCGGCATCCTGCCAAAAGGCGTGCGCCGGCCCCTGTTCGGATTGTTGGGACGGTTCTACCCCAAGGCGGATTGGGCACCGCAGCCGCTGCGCGCCAAAACCACCTTCCAGGCGCTGGCCATGGATTCGGTCCAGGCTTACCTGCACAGCATGTCCAAGCTGCGCGCCGATGAACGCTCCCGGCTCTTCTCGCCGGCGCTCAAGCAGGCCTTGGGCGGCTACACGACCGAGGTGGTTTTCCGCCAGCATGCCGCCAAAGCCAACACCGACGATCCGCTGGCGCTGATCCAATACCTCGACTACAAGACCTGGCTGGTCGGCGACTGCAACACCAAGGTCGACCGTGCCAGCATGGCGCATGCGCTGGAAGTGCGAGAGCCGCTGATGGATCACCAGTTGGTTGAATGGCTGGCAACGCTGCCCTCCGACCTCAAGATTCGCGGCCAGCAGGGCAAGTGGTGCTTCAAGAAAGCGATGGAGCCGATGCTGCCCAAGGAAGTGCTCTACCGGCCGAAGATGGGCTTTTCGGTGCCGCTCGCCGCTTGGCTGCGCGGGCCGCTCCGGCAGCGCATGCGGCAGTCGATCCTGGGCGCGCGGCTCGCCGATACCGGCTTCTTCAACACCGCCTATCTGGAACACATGGTCGACAGCCATTGCTCGGGCCACCGCGATTTCTCGGTGCCGCTCTGGAGCCTGCTCATGTTCGACGCCTTTTTGCAAAACGCCGAACGTGGCGCGGATCGGCCGGTTGCGGCGGGCAATGCGCCCGAATTCCGGCAAACGAAGATGTCGGCAGGGGGCACGTAGATGGTCCCTGCATTGGCGGCGCGCGCCAGGCCTCATTCCGGCCTGCTCATTCCCGGCCTCGATTCCCTGCGCCTGTTGGCGCTCGGCTTGGTCACCTGGCAGCACGCGGCCAGCGTTTTCGGACATTACGAAACGACCCAGTGGCGCGGCATCAGCCCGGGTCAGAGTGGAGTCGCCATTTTCTGCGCCATCGCCGGCATGCTGGCGTTCCGCGAAGTGCCAGCCCATGTCGGGCAATGGCTGAAGCGGCGCCTGTTGCGCCTCTTCCCGGCGTACTGGATCGTCACTTTGCTTGCCTTCGCGCTCACCATGGTGGCCTCGGAAAAGGCGGCAACCGCCGGGCTCTTCGTCTCGCAAATGCTCGGCCTCGGCTATTTCACCCATGGCTGGGCGCTGGTCAATGTGGTCTCCTGGTTCCTTTCGCTCATTTTGCTCTGCTACCTGCTGGCGGCAGTGGGCTGGAGCAGCAAGCGACCGATGCCGATCCTTGCCGCCGTCGCCATTGCGGCGACGCTGCTTCTCGTTTTCCGTATCGAAGTGCCGCTCAGCCGCCATGTGCTCGCCTTTGCCCTGGCCGGGATGGCGGCGCTCGGTGCATTTCCGGCTTGGTTGGCGCTCCTCGGAGGAGGATTGTTCCTCGCCGGGATTGTGTTCGACCCCCAATTCTTTTACGCCGGGTTGGCATTGAGCCTAGTATGGCTGGCGGGTGCGCAAAGGTTGCCGGATTTGCCCGGCGCGGCGCTGCCCGCCGCCTATTCCTACGAATATTTCCTGGTGCATGGCATCGCCCTCAGCGCGGCGGTCAGGCTCCTCGGCGAGACGCCTCTGGCGCTGTTGCTGGCGATTGCGGCGGCGATGGCGTCGGCGGTGCTGCTGCATTGGCTGGTCGCCACGCTCATGAATCGAAGCGCGCGCGCTCCGGCGGTCGCCGCTCCACCCAAACAACGGATCAGCGGATGAAAATTCTTTACCACCATCGCACGGCGTCCAAGGACGGCCAGGCGGTTCACATCGAAGAAATGATCGCTGCGCTGCGGGCGCTCGGCCACGAGATCCGTGTGGTGGCACCCGCCGCGCATGATGCGGGCGAAGGAAAAATGGGCGTCAAGGTCGGCTGGGTGCATCGGCTCAAGGCGGCGTTGCCCAAAGCGATCTACGAATTGCTCGAACTCGCTTATTCGCTCGTCGCTTATCGCCGCCTGGTGCGGGCGGCCGCAGAATTCCAGCCGGATGTCCTCTATGAGCGCTACAACCTCTACATGCTGGCCGGCGTGATGCTCAAGCGTCGCCTGGGGTTGCCGATGCTGCTCGAAGTCAATGCGCCGCTCGTGCATGAGCGCTCGCAGCACGGCGGGCTGTCGCTGATGCGGCTGGCTCGCTGGGCGGAAGGGACGACCTGGCGTGCCGCCGATGTCGTGCTGCCGGTAACGCAGGTGCTGGCGCAGCACGTCATCGCCTACGGGGTTCCCGAGCGGCGCATCGCCGTCATTCCGAATGGCATCAATACCGCCCATTTCGCCTATGCGCCAACGCCGGAGATGGCGCGGCGCAACCTCGGGTTGGAAGGCAAACTGGTGCTCGGTTTTACCGGCTTTGTCCGCGACTGGCATGGCGTCGATCGCATCATCCGTTGGATGGCTTCTGGGGATGCGCCCGCCAACGCCCATCTACTGGTCGTCGGCGACGGCCCGGTGCGGGCCGAACTGGAAACCCTGGCACGCCAGCTGAGGATTGCAAGCCAGGTTACTTTCACCGGCGTCCTGCATCGGGACGAGGTGCCAAAGCGCGTCGCTGCGTTCGACATCGCCTTGCAGCCGGCGGTGGTGGCCTACGCCTCGCCATTGAAGTTGATGGAATATCTGGTGCTGGGCAAGGCCATTCTTGCCCCCGGCACGCCGAATTTGCGTGAGGTGCTGGTCGATGGCGCCAACGCCTTGCTGTTCGACGGCGATGCGCCGGGCGCACTCGAATCGGCGCTCGCCCGCCTTTGCGCCGATCCCGAACTCCGGCAGTGCCTGTCCGAAGGGGCGCGGGCCACGATCACCCGCCTGGACCTGACCTGGATGGGCAACGCCCGGCGAGTCGTCGCCCTGGCCGAGTTGCGCTGCCGGGCGCAGCAGGAAGCCGCGCGCAACCCGACGGCGGATGCAGCGTGACCCGCCGCATCCGCACCCTTCTGTTTTCGACGCTTTTTCCGAGCGCGGCGCGTCCGGTGCATGGCATCTTCGTCGAAACCCGGCTGCGCGAGTTGCTATCCAGTGGGGCGGTCGAGACGCGCGTCGTGGCGCCGGTGCCATGGTTTCCGTGGCGCGCGGAGCGCTTCGGCGAGTATGGTCAATACGCCGCGACGCCCCTGCGAGAGGTGCGGCATGGCGTGGCCGTGGAGCATCCGCGCTATTTTCTGCCGCCGCGCGTCGGGATGAACGTGGCGCCGTATTTCATCGCCCGCGCCGCCTTGCCGGTAGCGCGCCGGATGATCGAGGAGGGCTTCGATTTCGATCTCATCGATGCCCATTACTATTACCCGGACGGCGTGGCGGCGGCGATGGTCGCGCGGGCGCTCGGCAAGCCGCTGGTGGTGACCGCGCGCGGCACCGACTTGAACCTGATTCCCCAGTACTCCCGGCCACGCCGCCTCATTCTCGAAACTGCAACCCAGGCCGCGGCTTCTATCGGCGTCTGCAAGGCGCTGATGGATGTCCTGGCCGATTTGGGCGCGGCACCGGAAAAGCTTCACGTCCTGCGCAACGGTGTCGATCTCGAACGCTTTCGCCCGCTGCCGCGCCTCGCCGCGCGCGTCCAACTCGGGCTTTCCCCTGGCCGCATCCTCTTGTCCGTCGGCCACCTGATCGAGCGCAAGGGCCACCACGTCGCCGTCGCGGCGCTACCGAATTTGCCCGAGGACGTTCGGCTGCTGGTCATCGGCAGCGGCCCGGAGCGCGGCAATCTGGAAGCGCAGGCCGCTTCCCTGGGCGTCTCCGATCGCGTGCGCTTTCTCGGCCAGATTCCCAACGAAGCGCTCAAATGGTGGTACAGCGCCGCCGACGCGCTGGTGCTGTGCTCCAGCCGAGAGGGCTGGGCCAATGTGCTGCTCGAGGCCATGGCCTGTGGGACGCCCGTCGTCGCCACCAATATCTGGGGAACGCCCGAGGTCGTCAGCGTGCCGGAAGCCGGCGAATTGATGGAAAGCCGCACGCCAGAGGCGCTGTGCGCCGCATTTGACCGGCTTTCCGCCCGCTACCCGGCGCCCGAGGCGGTGCGACGCCATGCCGAAAATTTTTCCTGGGCATCGACGACGGCGGGGCAGCTCCAAATTTTCCGCCGCGTCATCATCGAGGAAGCGCCGGTCTTACGGAAGGCCGCCGCATGAAGGGCGCGCCGCTGCACGTGGTGCATCTGCTCTATCGCTTTGCCGCCGGCGGCATGGAGAATGTCCTCGTCCAGTTGATCAACCACCTCCCGCGCGACCGCTTCCGCCATACCGTGGTCGCCCTGACCGAGGCCGACGCCGCGTTCATCGGCCGCATCGAGCGCGACGACGTCGAGGTGGTCACCCTGCACAAGCCGCCGGGACAGGCATTCGGGCTCTATCCGACGGCCTTTCATCTTTTTCGCAGGCTGAAGCCGGATGTGCTGCACTCCTGTAATCTGGCCGCCCTTGAATTCGCGCCGGTCGCCGCGCTCGCCGGCGTGCCCCGGCGGATTCATGCCGAACATGGCTGGGACGTCGGCGATCCCGATGGCAGCAACCGTCGCTATCGCTTTCTGCGCCGGATCTACCGGCCTTTCGTTCATCGTTTCATCGCCGTCTCGGCGGAACTGCGCGACTACCTGCGCGACGCCATCGGTGTTCCCGCCGGCAGGCTCCAACTCATTCCCAACGGCGTCGATACCGCGCGCTTCCGGCCGCGCCGCGATGGTGAGGCGCTGCCCGGGGAGTATCCCTTCAGCCGCGACGAGCACTGGGTGATCGGCACGGTTGGCCGCCTGGAGCCGATCAAGAACCAGATACTGCTGGCGGAGGCCTTCGTTCGGCTGGTCGCGCGCCTTGGAGCGGCCGGCGACGGGCTACGCCTGGCCATCGTCGGCGATGGGCCGCAGGCGGAGGCGGTGCGGCGCCGCCTGGAAGAGGCCGGCCTTGGCGACCGCCTTTGGCTGCCGGGCACGCGCAACGATATTCCCGAACTGCTGCGCGCCTTCGACTGCTTCGTCCTGCCTTCGCTCGCCGAGGGCACTTCCTGCACCTTGCCGGAAGCGATGGCGACCGCGATTCCCATCGTCGCCACCGACGTCGGCGGCAATCGCAAACTGCTCGGCGAAGGCGCCTATGGGGTGCTGGTGCCCAGCGGCGATGCCGCGCGGCTGAGCGACATTCTGGCCGCGATGTTCGCCCGCCGCGCCGAGCCTTCGCCGGTGCCGGCGGCGGCACGGGCATGCGTCGAGCGCGAATACGCCTTACCGGTCGTCATGCGGCGCTATGACGCCCTTTTTGAGGAAAGATGACATGGAGTCGATTCTCTTCACCCTGGATGTGTTTTTCATGATCCTGCTCGTATGGTCGGTGTTTAAATCGGATCGGGATGTCGGCCGCGCCGGCGACCTCGGTTTTTTCGCCTTCCGCGACGCCGCTGCACCCCGGGCGGCGGATTCGGAGAACCCGCCCCATGCGTGACCTGATGATGCTCAGCGCCATGATGGCGCTGGTCCCGCTCAGCCTCGCCAATGGCTTTGTCGCCTATCTGCTTTGGGGGTGGACGGCGGTGCTCTCGCCGATCTATTACCTCTACGGCTTCATGCAATCGGTGCGCTTCAGCCTGCTTTTCGCCGTGATCGCCATGCTCATGATGCTGCTGGGACGGTTGAAAGATCGCGGCAGTTTCAAGCTCACCCGCACCAGCACGCTCTTTCTCATTTTCGCCGCGCACGCCAGCCTGAGCGCCATGTTCGCTTTCCCCAACAATCCCTTCAACATGGAGTATTACGGTGGCTTGATGAAGGTGATGGTGTTCTGCCTGCTCATGCCGGTCTTCGTCACCAGCCGGCTGCGCATCCACGCCATGCTGATCATGGTGGTGCTGGGCTTGGGCTTCCACGGCACGGTCGAAGGCTTGAAGTTCATCGCCTCGGGTGGCGGTCACCGGGTTTCCGGCATTCCCACGACGATGATGGGTGACAACAATCACTTCGCCGTCGCCATGGTGATGAGCGTGCCGCTGGCGTATTACCTTTCCCATTACTCGCAGAAACGAATCGTGCGCTTCGGTTTCTTCTGCGGAATGCTGCTGACGGTGGCCGCCATTCTCGGGACCTATTCGCGCGGCGGCTTTCTCTGCCTGGCGGTGGTTGGCCTGGGCGTCGCTTTCGGGGCGCCGAAGAAATGGGTGGCGATCGGCGTCGTCCTGCTCGGCGCGGTTGCCGTCGTGGCCCTGGCGCCGGAATCCTGGTTCGACCGTATCGAATCGATCCAAAACGCCGGCCAGGACACCTCGTTCATGGGGCGGGTTGCGGCATGGCGCATCAGCAGCGCCATCGCGCTCAGCAATCCTGTCTTTGGCGGCGGTTTCCATGCGCTCCAGCTCCAGTCGACCTGGAATGCCTTTAAGGAAGAGGGCGGCCTGCTCTCCTTTGTCGATATTCCGCATATGCCGGTCATCGCCAAGGCGGCGCACAGTATTTACTTCGAAATCATGGGCGACCTCGGTTTCGTCGGCCTTTTCCTTTTTCTCCTGATCCTCGGCAACGCCATCTTCACGCGCTTCGAAATCAAGCGCATGGTGAAACGATCGGGAGAGCGCTTCGTTTGGGCCGGCCACCTCGCCGATTTGCTGGCGGTTTCGGTGGTGGCTTACATGATCGGCGGTGCCGGCGTCAGCCTGGGTTACTTCGAAACCATCTACGTTTTCGTCACCCTCATGGAGGTGCTGAAACAGCACGTCCTGCAAGGCGTGGCGGAGGAAAGCCCGGCCACGGTGCGCTCGGGCACGCTGGTACCGGGTTGAGGAAGTAGCGATGTTCGATCTCGCCCTCAGCATGCTGGCCCGCAACAAGCTCTCGGTCTTCCTCTTTCACAAGGTGCCGAGGGAATTCGATCCCTTGGTCCCAGAACTGACCCTGGACGCTTTCGGAAAACTCGTCGATTTCATCGTCGAGCGTTTCCAGGTCATGCCGCTCGACGATGCGGTGGCACGGCTGCAATCGGGTCGTCTGCAGCCGCGTACGGCCTGCATCACCTTCGACGATGGCTATCCCGATTGGCGCGACGGCGTCGTTCCGCTCCTGGAAAGCCGCAACGCCCACGCCACCTTCTTCATCACGTCCGGCCAGTTCAAGGGCTTGCCGATGTGGCACGAGCGTGTCTATCACGCCCTGCGCCATGCGCCCGGCGACGTCTTCGACCTGCCCGGCCTCGGCCTCCCGCCGTTGCCGATCGCCAAGATGGAAGATCGCCGCATGGCGGCCGAATTCACGGTGCGGCACCTCAAGTACCAGCCGCTTTCCGTGCGCGAAGGGCTGCTGCAGCGCCTGGAGCAGGCCACCGGCGTCAAGTGCGACGACGTGCTGCGCATGAGCACGGACGACCTCCGGCACCTTCACAATCGCGGTTTCGGCATCGGTGCCCATACGGTCAGCCATCCCATTTTGACGCTTTGCGACCCGATGATGGCGGCGCGCGAAATCGGCGGCGTGCGCGAAGAGCTGGAAAGCATCGCTGGCGGTTCCATCCGCTCCTTCGCCTATCCCAACGGGCGGCCGGGAACCGATTTCTCCGAGGAGCATGTCGGCCTCGTCCGTCAGGCCGGCTACACCTTCGCGGTCAGCACCCAGTGGGGCGCCGCCAACGACGCCACGCCCATTTTCCAGATTCCCCGCTTTACGCCCTGGGGACCCCGACCATCCGATATGGCACAGCAGCTTGTGCGCAATCTCGTTCTGCGGCCGCGTGCGGTGCGCACCGGGCGCTACGGCGCCGGAGGCAAGGGCAAGCAGGCGTTGCAGCGCCACAAGGTCATGGTGGTGGAAAACGGCGCCGGCTTCGGTGGCGCCATCGTCGCCCTGCGCACGTTGTTGCGCCACGCACCTCGCGACGCCGCCGATTTTCACGTGGTCACCAACATGCCGGTGGGCGATTTCAAGGAATTTCCGGCGGTACGCTCGCACCGCGTGGTGGGCGATCGTCTCCATGACTTCCGCGGGCCGGCGCGTGCCATCAGCCAGAGCGGCATGGGCATCTTCGGGACGCTGCTGCTTTTCCTGCTCGGGCGGCTGGACGATTTGGTCAATCGCGTGCCGTATCTGCTGCGCCTGACACTCCTGGCGCTCAAGTTGCGGCCCAATATCATCCACGGCAACAACGAACCCAATTCCAACCGGGAAGCGATGCTCGTGGCGAAGCTGCTGCGCATTCCCTACGTCCAGCATTTGCGCGGCCCCCTGGGCGCGAGCCGGCACACCCCCTGGCTGCTTTCCGGCCCCGACATGTTCATCCCGGTTTCGCGCTGGCTGGGCGGCGAAATCATCGTCGCCGGGGTGATTCCCGAACGCATCCGTCACATCTACGATGGCGCGACCTTCGGCGCCAAAGATGACGTGTCACGCTCGGGCGGACTGCGCGCCCAACTCGGCTTGCCCGAAAACACACGCCTGGTCGCCATGATCGGCATGTTGGTGCCCTGGAAAGGCCAGCAACTCTTCATCGACGCCATCCCGGGTGTCCGCAGCGCCGAACCGGTGGCTTATCTCGTGATCGGCGGGACGCCGGAGCGCGGCGATCCCAATTTCGCGGCGGCGCTGGTCGAGCAAGTCGAGCAACTCGGGCTGAAAGGGCAGGTGATTTTCACCGGCAAACGCGACGATCTGCCGCAAGTCCTGCCCGAGATCGATGTCGTCGTCTCGGCGTCGACCGAACCGGAGCCGCTCGGCCTGGTGATGCTTGAAGCGATGGCGAGCGGCTGTGTCTTCGTCGGGCCGGCATTCGGCGCGGCGACCGAGGTGGTGACCGACGGCGAAAATGGCTTTCTCTTCGAGCCGCGCTCGGCGGAATCGCTGTCGCGGAAACTCGAGGCGGCGCTGTCGATGCCGGCGCGTTCCGCATTATCCGAACATGCGCGTCGCGATGTCTCCGAGCAATTCGCCGGAGAACGCTGCGCAACGGCAACCTTGAACGTATACCGAGGTTTGGCGGCCGTCCGTTCCTGACTACGCCTTTGGATATAGGCCAATGTACTGCGACAACGGCATGAACTATTGGCGAATTTGATCGTCCAATACGCGGTCTGAAATAGAAGGATCGCCGATGCATCAACTGAAACAATTCATGATCGCGTGCTGTGCCTGGTGCGTGACTTTGCTGCGCAAAATTAACGGCGATCATTGCGAAATTGTCGTTGCGACGCCGGGAACGGCAGGCAGCCTCGGCGACCAAGCCTTGTTGCAAGGAATTTGGGCCGGATTCGCCAAATCCGGGGGCGTGCAACTGCGTCAGCTATTGCTGCCGGGCTTCGAGCTAATCCCGACCGACCCGCCGGGCCTGCCGGCGAAGCGGGTGACCAATTATTCCGCGTTTGGCGACATTAAATTCCTTTGGCATCTACGTAAGGCGCGACTGTTTTGCGTTCCCGGCGCCGATGTCATGGATGGCGTCTATGACCGCCACCAGGCGCTGGCTTATCTGCACATGAGCGATCTTGCCGTTCGCGCCGGCGTGCGCACGCGGCTCTTCGGTTTCAGCTTTTCCTCGCGTCCGAGCCCGGAAGTGGTGGAGCGTTTCAAGTCCCTTTCTCCCGAAGTCGTCTGCTGCGTGCGCGACCCTGGGTCGCTGGCGCGATTCGAGCGCATGACGGGAAGAAGCGGCGCGCTGGTCGCGGATCTGGCGTTTTTGCTCGAACCGGAAAAACGCGCACCGATCGCCCGCGAGCTCTCGCGCTGGATTGCAGCCAAACATCAGGTTCTCGCCGGCACCCAGGAAAAGCCCAGGGTTGTCGCCATCAACGCCAATGCCCTGACCGGGCTGGAAAAGCAGGAAGTCATCGTCGGCGTTTTCGTTGCGCTCATCGAAAAGCTGGCGGCGCAGCATCCGAACATGGGGTTCATCCTGATTCCCCACGATTTCCGTTCCGAAGGCAGCGATGCCTCGGTCAATCCCGTCATTCTTGCCCGTCTCGCCGCCTCGACTCAGGCGCGTGCACGGATGATGACCTCTCCGTTCGACAGTTGGGATGCCAAGGCAATCGTCGGCGAATGCGACCTGCTCGTGACCGGACGCATGCATCTGGCCGTTGCCGCGCTCGGCGTGGCCGTACCGGTGATCGGCATCGACTACAACGACAAGTTCGCCGGGCTTTTCTCCTACTTCGGCATCGATTCGCTGGTGGTCACCGCCGCCGAAGCCTATGCCGCCCATGGCCTGGAAACGCTGGTGGAGCAGACGCTTCCGCGCTGCGAGGATATCCGGCGACACCTGGCCGCCCGGCGTGACAGGGTGCGGCAGTTGTCGCTCAGAAATTTCGCCGAATTTGGTGTCGATCCCACCGGCACGCCGGCGCTTAGCAGCGCCTTCTGACTGGTCGCAGCCAAGATGTCGAAGGCCGGTCGGCTCGAAACGCTCGACTCCATTCGGGGTCTTGCCGCCATTGGCGTGGCGATCATGCACTACGGGGCCGTGTTCAACACGCCCGTCGCATGGAGCTTCCTGGCGCCGATTTACGGCCGGGGTTGGCTGTTCGTCGATCTCTTCTTTTCGCTTTCCGGCTACGTGCTTTGCCACACCTACCTGTCGGCGCTGAGCGACCGTAGCCACCTCCGCGATTTCATGGTCCGCCGCCTGGCGCGGCTGTATCCGCTGCATTTCGCCACCCTGATGCTCTGCGTTGCGCTGCAATTCATTCTCGCCGACCAGGGCGGATACCGCAGCCAGAACGCCGACGCCTACCACTTCGTGCTCAACCTGCTGCTGCTGCAGAACTCAGGCTTGCAAGCCGGTGGGTCGTTCAACGGCATTTCCTGGTCGATTTCCTGCGAATTCCTGATCAACATCGTTTTCGCCCTCTGGTGCATCGCCTCGCGGCGCCGCTGGGCGGTCTGGCTCGGGCTGGCGGTATTCGCCCTGGCGGTGTTGATGGCCGAGGCGGGCCGGATCGGGGAGTTCGAGGAAAACTATCTTTGGGTGTTCAACAGCGGCTTGTTGCGCTGCGCCTTGTCGTTCTCCCTGGGCGTTCTCGTCTACCGCCTTGGGAGCGTCTTTCGGGGGGTCGGTGGCGGTTGGGCCGATGCCGGCTTCCTGGCGAGCATGTTGCTCGTATTGGCGGGAATGACGCTGATCGGGCTGCACATGGTTTCCGAGCGCTGGGATTTCGCGCTGGTTGCGCTGGGATTTCCTTGTCTCATCTTTTTCGCCGTCCGCTCCGAGGGCCCGTTTACCCGGCTGATGCGCTGGCGCGGCCTGGTGTGGCTGGGAACGGTGTCCTATTCCATCTACCTCTGCCACATGTTCCTTATCGATCTGGTGGGATGGCTGGCCAGGAAAGGCTGGATTCCGGGCACCGGTTCGCCGGCCACATTCGGGCTATTCATGGTCCTGGTTCTCGCCGTTTCGGCATTTGCCTTCCACATCGTCGAAGTGCCCGGCAAGCGCTGGATGCTCGGACGGTTCCGGCGCTCGCTGCCGAGCAATGCCTCCTCCGCCAAGGCCTGATTCGGGCTACTTCATCTCATGCGCGTCCTGTTCATTTCGAAAAATTTCCCGTCCGAGCCCGATATCCAGGTGCATGGGCTCTTCGGTCGCCTGCGGACACTGGTGCAGGGCGCGGCCGCCTCGGGCGCACAGCTGAAACTCCTGTTCTTCGTCGACGATCTGGCTCCCTATTCCGGCGCGGCGCTGGAGCCCTGGCGTCGACGCATGCAGGACTACTTCGGTGTCGAGCTGGAACTCGCTTTCGCGCTGGTCGAGCCCTACGATCCGTCGGTCAGATCCGTCGGCGGCGTGCTGCGCGGCGCAATGTCAATGCTCAGGCAAGCCAACTATGCCCGCATGGCCGGCGGCGCCCAGCGCGCCGCCGTCGAGCAGGCGCTCGACGAAAAGCCCGACCTCGTCTTCGTCCATCGCCTCTTCTGCATGCCGCCCCTGATGCGGGCGCGCCGCCCCTTGCCGCGCGTATTTCTCGACATGGACGACATCGAGCACGTGGCCTTTGCCCGCTCCATCGCCCAGCCGCCAGTCTGGCGCTCGAAATTCCTGCTTTACCTGCAGTTGCCGGCGCTGATCCGGGGCGAGCGAAAGGCGATGCGGCTGACGGAAAAGACCTTCGTCTGCTCGCGTTTGGATGTGGACAAACTCGAAGCGATCGGCGGGGAGGGGCGCGTTACCGTCTTGCCCAATTCGGTGGCTTTTCCGCCGGTGACACCGCCGGCGCTGGCGCCGACGCTGCTGTTCCTCGGCACCTTTCTTTACCCGCCGAATGTGCATGCGGTGGAATACATGCTCGACAAGGTCTGGCCGCTGGTGCGCGCGCAGGTTCCGGCGGCGCGACTGATCATCGGGGGCAACAAGCCGGAAGAAATCCGGCACTTCGCCAGTCCGCCGGACGGGGTCGACTTTGCCGGCTTCATTCCCAGCCTGGATGATGCCTATGCGCAGGCCAGGGCGGTGGTGTGCCCGGTGCTTTCCGGCGGCGGCACGCGAGTGAAGATCGTCGAGGCTGCCGCCTATGCGCGCGCCGTGATCTCGACCACGCTCGGCATGGAAGGCCTGGATTTCACCGCGGGCGAGGAAATCCTGATCGGCGATACGCCGGAAACCTTCGCCGCGCACTGCGTCGAAATGCTCAACGCCTTGCCCCGCGCCGAACGGATCGGCATGGCCGCGCGGCGCAAGGCCAGAACCATCTACGACAAGGCGGCGGTGGTCGAAAGAATCGGCGCCTGGGTCGCAGGGCGCAACAGGCCCTAGGGCGTGTTCACAATCAGCCGGCGAATTGCGTTGGGCCGGTGTGCGCGGGGTAGGCAGGCCGCAGGGCGGCGTTGCCGCTCGCTGGTGTGGAACGACCA
>JAPUEC010000259.1 GCA_027492775.1 Rhodocyclaceae bacterium | reverse complement strand
CATCCTCGTCGCGCCAGCCGATATCGCCGGTGTGGAACCAGCCGCCGCGAAAATAGTGGGCGCTGTCTTGGGGATTCCCGAAAAAGCCGTCGCTGACCGTAGCGCCCATGACGGCGATTTCGCCGACGAACTGTTCGCCCGGCGGCAATTCCTGGCCGTGCGGGTCGAGGATGGCGACCTTGTTGGCGACAACCAGGGGGCGCCCGATCGAGCCGGGACGATTGGCGCCCGGCTTGTTGCCGATGATGGGTAGCGTTTCGGTCGTGCCGTAACCTTGCATGATTTCGACATCCAGCGCGCGATGCACCCGCTTCGCCATGTCGGCGTCGAGGTAGGCACCCCCAGAAACCAGCACCAGGCGGGGATTGAGCGGCGGTACCGGCTGATTTTCGGTTTGGCGAAGCAGGAGCGGGAACATCGAAGGAATCATCGGAACCAGTCGCGCCTGGGTGTCGCCGAGCAATTGCAGAAAATTGCTGCGCACCTTTTCCACCAGCAGGATTTCGCAGCCGTGCGAAAGCGGAGTGAGCACCGAGACCGTCAGGCTATACACCGCATAGATGGGCAACCAGTCGAGGAAGATCTCTCCCGGTTGCAGATCGAGCCCGGCGGCAACGCCCTGAACGGCATGGGTGTAGTCGTGATAGCGATGCTGCACGCCCAGGGGCGTCGCCAGCCCTTTGTAGGTGTAATGGCAGCTGATGGGCGGGTTGTCGTGCCCGAGCGGTTCGAGCGGCAGGAGCGGGACGAGATAGTCCTCGGCGTTGATGACGGTGAGCGGGCAATCGCCGTCGATGCCATCGATGCTGAGAATGAAGGTTTCCGCCGGAAGCGTGCCGAGTTCGCGGGTGTGGGCCGAAATGAGCGCGCCATCGCTGATCACGGCCTTGGGATGGGCGCTGCGGATGATCGGCGCCAGCTCCCAGGAAGTGAGGTGCGGCGAGGCGACGACGGCCACGGCCTTGAGCGAGGCGATGGCGTAGAAGGCAAAGATAAACTCCGCCCCCATGGGCAACATCAGCAGCACCGCGTCACCCGCGCCGATATTCTTGGCCGCGAGCTGGCCGCGCAGCACCTCGATCTCGCGGCGGGCGCCACCATAGGTGAATTGTCGCTTGCCTTCGAATTCGCGGACGGCGGCGGCGTTGGGCTGCTGTTCGGCGAATGCCAAGAATCGGTCGATGAAACCGTTGTCTCCCGTCATTGTTGTTCTCCTTTTTCGCTACCACGTTGTTTTTTATAGGCATCCGGCGTGAGGGCCTGAGCCACGATCGCGGCTTTGCCGATGTCCTGACCGCCGGATTGCAGGCGGGTCTCGACCAGGACAATGGCGGAATCCTGGTGGTCGGCCAGGTGGCTGGGGTGATACGAAATGGTGATCGGCACGCCGCGCGGGGCGGGGCGTTCGAGCTCGAGCTGGATCGACAGCAGATTCATCGGCATGCCGAGCGGCGCTTCCCAGACGGTGTGGGCGACGAGCATGAGGAACTGGCGCGCCGTTTCGAGCAGATAAAGCATGCCGTAGTAATTGCGGCTGCCGTCGGCAAGGATGTGATCGGGCGGTGGGGCGTAGGTTTCGCAGGCCTTTGCGCCGTCCGACAGATCGAAGAGCGGGGTGACCAGGACGTTTTCGGCACGGTGCTTGTGCAGCAGGGCGATCTCCGGCCGGCCACGCGTCGGTTCCGCCGGCGCTGCCGAGCCGGCGTCCGACGGCGCCTGGGCGATGCCGAGGCTGAAGCGGCAGGCGATGGCTTCGCGCTGAGAAACGGTGCCCTCGAACTTGCCGGTGGAGCGGGGCGTCATGCAGACGATGGCCGGCGCGTCCTTCTCGCAAAAGCGGCGGAAGCTGAGCTTGACGGCGTTGATGTAGGTTTCCTGCCCGACGGGTGGCGTATCGCTCCACTCGGCCAGTTGCAGCAGGCCTTCGAGCATGAGGATGCCCGGCAGGTGGTCGAGCGGATGGTCGAAGAAATAAGGATGCGATTCGTCGACGCGCAAGGTGGCGGAGAGGCTGCCGTCGGCGGCGATCTCGGGATTTTCGATGGCGATGTGGCGTTCGGCGCGATGCAATTGGCGGGAAGGCGCCGGCAACGCCAGCGGCGCCGCGGCCGCTACCGAAGCGGGTGATACCACGGGTGCCGCCGATGCCGCGGATGCCACGGATGCCGCAGGTGCAGGGATCACCCTCGGCACGAGGGCGGGGCTGCCGGCGTAGGCGGGAACCAGCGCCAGGCTGGCGCGTTGGGCGGCGAAAAAACCGCGCATGGCGACCGTGGTGGTTTGCAGCCAATGACGGGCGTTTTCGCTGGAAATGCGGAGGCCGGACGCCGGACGCGCCGCGGGCGCTGCAGAGGGCGGGCGCGCCACAGGCGGGGCGGCGGGCGTCGTGGTCGCCGCTTCGCGGACAGCAACGTTGAGCGGCAATTGCTGGCGGATGGGCGAGAGCGCCGGCTCGGTGTGCTTTTCGATCAGCAGGGTGCAACGCAGCGTTTCGCCGTCGCGCACCTCGATCGCCGCCCAGCGGCGCGCCGCCAGGAGGGCAGTGACGAGAACGTCGGCGCCGCCGGCTTCGGCCAGGGCGCTATTGCTCACGTCGCTGGTGCCGCGCCAGTCGAATTGCTCCGCCGGCAGGCCGGCCAGGGCGCAGGCGCTGGCGAAGTCGGGTGCGGCGCTGGCGGGGATGACTGCGTGCAGCATGGCGATGGGCTTCCGCGCCTGCTCGGGTTCCTGCAGCAGGAAGAAGGCCGCGCCTTCGGCACCCTGTTCCTCCGGCGTCTTGTTGATGCGCCCGGCGCCGAGCAGCAGGCGGTCGCAGCCGCCGCCCAGCCAGTTGCCGGCGAGCACCAGGCTTTCCCAGAAGAGCCCCGGGCCGCCCGAAAGCGTCTGGTGGAAGCCGCGCAGGTTAAGGTGGAAAGTCGGGTAGCCCGAACTCATGTTGGGCAGGCAGGAGGCGATGCTTTCCAGCGATTGCTTAGGTCCGAATTGATCGGCCCGGCTGAGGACATTGGCGGCGTCCGGCCGGTGGCGGGTGAGCCACAGGCTGCGGCGCATGACCCGCAAGGTGAGGGCGCCGCCCAGATTGCTGCCCATGACCACGCCGGCGTTCTCGTCGTTGGCGAGGTCGGTGCGGCGGTCGGCGATGCGGTGCGCGAGTTCGGTGAGCAGGAGCTGGTAGGGGTCGAGGCGCTTGAGGAAATTGGGCCCCATGCGCAACCCCTGGGCCTCGATGGTCAGGCTGTCGGGCAGATATTTGCCGAAGGTGCCGCGTTGATCGAGGTCTGCTTTCAGTGCGCCCAGCGTGGTGGACGGTCCGTAGGCGGCGTCGAAATCGACGATGGCAAGCGGGCGCCAGGCATAGGGGGCCGGCGTGGTCGCTTCGGCGAAGTTTTCCGGGCGGTATTCCTCGAGCAGTACGTGGGCATTGGAGCCGCCGAAACCGAATGCGGAGACGCCGGCACGCCGGGGACGGTCGGCCGGCTCCGGCCAGGGCCGGGGTTCGGTCAGCAGCGTCAGCGCGCTGTCGGCGAGGCTGGGGTTGGGCAACACCGGGTTATGCGGCGGCAGCTCCTTCGCCTTCAGCATGAGCAATGCCTTGATGATCGAGGCAATGCCGGCGGCGGCGAGCGTGTGGCCGATCAGGCCCTTGACCGAACCGATGGGCAGCGGCCGGTCGGCATCGTAATGCGGGCCGAAGAACTCGCGCATGATGGTGAGTTCGGTTTCGTCACCGAGCTTGGTGCCGGTGCCGTGGCCCTCCAGATAATCGAGGGAATCCGGCGCGAAGTTCTGGTAGGAACGGTTGTACATCAGGCGCTGGCCGTCCTTGCCGGGCGCGAAGACCGAGCGGTCGGCGCCGTCGGCGGAGAGACCGAGGGTACGCAGCACGGCGAGCACCGGCCGGCCGGCGGCGAGCGCGCGGGAGAGCGGTTCGACCAGAATGACGCCGCAAGCCTCGCCGATCATGATGCCGGAGGCGTTGGCCGCGTAAGGCAGCAACTGGCGTTCGGGCGAGAGCGCCATGAGCTGCGAGAAGCTCATGAAGAGGAAGGGCGGCAGCCAGGCGGTGAGGCCCATGACGGCGACGGCGTCGGCGCGGCCGGTCAAGAGCAGGCGGCGGGCGAGGTCGAGGCCGTAGAGCGAAGAGGCGCATGCGGTGTCGATGGCGAAACGCGGGCCGTCGAGCCCTTCGCTGATGGCGGCGAGCTGGCCGTCCGGGCCGAGGCCGACGGCGGGCGGGGGCGGCAATTCGATATCGGCTTCCTTGCCCAGCACGGCGTGCGCGGCGCGGTCGAAATAGCTGTCGCCGGTCCATTCGGTGGCGAGGATGAATCCCAGCCGCTCGGGTTGGCCGCCGGGCAGGTCGGAGAGTAGCTTCCTCAGCGTTGCCTGACCTACCCGGGCCTGACGGTCCGGCAGGTCGGAGTATTGTTTCCCCGCGTCCTCGGGCAGACAGATGGCGTGATCGACGTAGGTAGTGTCCGGCAAG
>JAPUEC010000258.1 GCA_027492775.1 Rhodocyclaceae bacterium | reverse complement strand
GGTTGCGGCGCGCGTGGCCCGCGTCGAGCAATTGTTCGAAATGGTGCGCCACGGCCGGGTCGACGTCGCGCTGGTCAACCAGATCGAATATCTTCATTTCGCCCGGCCATCGGCGGACCGCCCACCCGAACTGCAAGCCTTGCTCTTTGCCGATGCCCCCTCCGGCAACCTCCGCTACATCATGTGTAGCCAGGCGGTGCCGCCATCAACGCTGGAGCGCATCGATGCCGCCATCGTGCGCTTCGGGCTGTTGATCAACGAGAAGCGCGACTGAGTGGGTCCTGCCGGTAGTAACGGGCGAGCAGGCGATAGAACGCCGGGTATTCCTCCAGCACGACCCCCGGCATCTCGAAAAAGGATTCGCTGAAGACGGCGAAGAACTCCGAAAGATTTTCCGCCGCGTAAGGGTCGATCCGCGTTTCCTCGCCGCCATCGACGCGGCGGCAGAAATGCTCGTAGGCCGCGTTGAGGGTCGACGCCCATTCTTCGCGTTGCAAGCCGGAATGCAATGCAGGAACGCCGTCGGCGTCGCCGTTCAGCATGTCGAGTTTGTGGGCGAATTCGTGGATGACCACGTTGTAGCCTTCTCCCGCCATGCGCACGTCGCGCCAGGAGACGATCAGCGGGCCACCGGGCCAGGCCTCGCCGGAAAGGATGTCGTCGAATTCATGGACGACGCCGCTCTCATCCTCGAACTGGCGGGAAACGACAAATTCGTCGGGATAGACGATCACTCCCACCCAGCCGCCATAGGCTTCCAGCCCCAGTTCGAGAATGGGCAGGCAGCCCTGGGCGGCGATGCAGACGCAGCAGGCGTCGGTGAGTTCGAGCCCGCCGGCGGCGGAAAACTCTTTTTCGGCCAGAAATTGCTCGGCCAGGCGCCGCAGCTTGGCTTGCTCGTCGGCGTCGAGGCAGGCGAGAAACGGCAGGTCGCGGATGGTCTCCTGCCACAGGGCATCCGGCACCGGTCGGGTTCGGGGCCCGCGCAGCCAGTCGATCAAGCGGCGGATCATGCCTTTTTCATCGTCAGAGCGATGCCGGCGAAGATCAATCCGATCCCGGCGTAGTGGTAGCCATGCGGGATTTCCGCCAGGAAAATGACCGAAAGCAGGGTGCCGAAGACGGGCATCAGGTGGATGAAGAGGCTGGCGAGACTCGGGCCGACCTCGGCGACGCCGCGGTTATAGAACACATAGCCGACAAAACTCGGAAGAATGCCGACATAAGCCAGCGCCAGCAGCGACCCGGAATTGACGTTGACGCGGCGGCCGCTGGCGACTTCCCAGGCGTAGGCGGGGGCGAGCGCGATCATCGCCACGGCAATGAAGGCTGCCAGCAGGAGCATGGGATGGACCCCGGCAGGGCGTCGCGCCAGGCCTACGGTATAAGTCGCCCAGACGATGACGGCGACCATCATCCAGACGTCGCCGGCGTTGAGATTGAGGTGGGCGAGCACCTGGAAGTCCCCGCGTGCGACGATGGTCATCACCCCGATCAGCGAAATCCCGACACCCAGGGCTTCGAGCCGGTGCAGCCGCTTGCCGTGGAATGCCCAGGCAATGGCGATGGTGGCGATGGGAATGAAGGAATTGAGCAGCAGGGCGTTGGTCGCCGAAGTTTGCTGCAAGGCGATGTAGGCGAAGGTGTTGTAGCCGCCGACGCCGAGCAGACCCAGGGCGAAGACCGTTTTCCACGCCCGGCGCAACAGCGGCCACTGCGTCTTGAGATGCGGCAGGGCAAAGGGCAGGACGCAGCAGAAGGCGATGGTCCAGCGCCAGAAGGCGAGGGTGAGCGGCGGAATGTCGGCGCGGATGGCGCGGCCGACGACCATGTTGCCCGACCAGAAGAGCGAGGTCAGGGTGAGCAGCAGATAGGGATTGGCGAGAAAGCGTGGCATGGCGGCATTATCGCGGCTGGCGTGTAATTTTTCATTAGCGCTTGCGTGACCACAGGGAGTCGCGCCCCGGCAAAAGCTATAATTCGACCCATGGTTTCCGTATCGCACTCCGTCGCCGAACAGAGCGACATCGAACAGTATCTCCCGCTGCTTTCCGACGGTCTGACCGCGGAAGAACTCAAACTCCTCAAGGCCGCCATCGAATTCGCCTGGCAGACCTATGGCGATGCCTTGCTCGGCAGCGGCGAGCGCATCTGGTCGCACGCGCTGGGAATGGCCGTGATCATCGCCGGCTTGCGGCTGGACGTCGATGCCCGCATCGCGGCGCTGCTTTTCTCGGTGCCCTCGAAGAACGAGCACGGCGTCGAAAAGATCGAGGAAAGTTTCGGCCCGAATGTCGCACAACTGGTGGGCGGCATCTGGAAGCTTAACCGCCTGCGCCCCATCACCAGCGGCTATGTCGCCGAAACCGAGGGCAACCCGCAGGAAATGCGCGCCCAGATCGAGGTGCTGCGGAAGATGTTCCTGGCCATGGTCGAGGACATCCGCGTCGTTTTGCTGCGGCTCGCCTCGCGCACCCAGACGCTGCGCTTCTACGCGGCCAATCCGGACGATCTGCGCATTGAAGTGGCGCGCGAAACCCTCGAACTTTATTCGCCGCTCGCCAACCGGCTCGGCGTCTGGGAGCTGAAGTGGGAGCTGGAAGACCTTTCCTTCCGCTTCCTGCATCCCGAGACGTACAAGAAAATCGCCAAGATGCTCGACGAGAAGCGGACCGAGCGCGAGCAGTTCATTACCGATTCCATCGCCAAGCTGCGCCAGGAAATCGAGGCCGCCGGCGTCAAGGACGCGGAAGTGTATGGTCGGCCAAAGCACATCTACAGCATCTGGAACAAGATGCGGAAGAAGGAGGTCGAGTTCTCGGAGGTGTACGACATTCGGGCGCTGCGGGTCATCGTCGAGGAGGTCAAGGATTGCTACACGGTGCTCGGCATCGTCCACAACCTCTGGGCGCCCATCTCCAAGGAGTTCGACGACTACATCTCCAATCCCAAGGGCAACCACTATCGTTCGCTCCACACCGCCGTGCATTGTCCGGACGGGCGCTCGCTCGAAGTGCAGATCCGTACCCGCGAGATGCATCGCCATGCCGAACTGGGCGTGGCGGCGCATTGGCGCTACAAGGAGGGCAGCAAGCGCAGCGCCACCGGCAATTACGACGAGAAGATCGCCTGGCTGCGCCAACTACTGACCTGGAAGGACGAAGTCTCCGACAGCTCTGATTGGGTCAAGCACTATAAGCAGGCGGCGCTGGACGAAACCATCTATCTGCTGACGCCGGCCGGCCGCGTCGTCGATTTGCCGGCGGGCTCCACGCCGGTCGATTTCGCCTACCGCGTCCATACCGACCTCGGCCATCGTTGTCGCGGCGCCAAGGTCAACGGCGCGCTGGTGACCCTGAATACGCCGCTGCAAACCGGGCAGCAGGTCGAGATCGTCAGCGCTCGCGAAGGCGGCCCGTCGCGAGACTGGCTCAATCCGGCGCTCGGCTACATCCACACCAAGAGCGCGCGGACCAAGGTGCGGCACTGGTTCACCAACCTCGCCCTCGACCAGACCCTGAGCGACGGCCGGGCGATCATCGGCAAGGAATTGCAGCGCCTGGGGCAGACCGGCGCCAATGTCGAGGAACTGGCGAAAAAGCTCGGCTTCGCCAAGAGCGACGATCTTTTCATCGCCGCGGCGCGCGGCGAACTCAACCTGCGCCAGTTTCAGGCGACGGCGCGGGGCGGCGATCTGCTGGCGGAGACGCGCGAGCCGGACGAAGTGCCGGTGCGCCAAGCCGCCCGCAGCGACGACCACCAGGGCATTCTCATCGTCGGGGTCGACCGGCTGATGACGCAACTGGCCCAATGCTGCAAGCCGGCGCCGCCCGACCCGATCGAAGGCTTCGTCACCCGCGGCAAGGGCGTTTCCATCCACCGCGCTGATTGCCGCAATTTCGCCAACCTGTCGGCGCTGCATCCAGAACGCGTCATCCAGACCGACTGGGGCGGTGCGGCGACCGGCGGCATCTTCCCGACGGATGTTGTGGTCGACGCGCACGACCGCCAAGGCCTATTGCGGGACATTTCGGAAATCTTCACCCGCGAGAAGCTCAATGTGATCGGCGTCAACACGCAGTCCAAGCAAGGCAAGGCGCACATGAGTTTCACCGTGGAAGTGAGCGGCTTACAGCAGCTCCAGCGCACCTTGGCGATGATTCACGAGGTCGAGGGCGTGGTTGGCGTTAGGCGCGCCTAGCTGCTCTTGACACCAAGCGTTGTATCGGGCGCGCGCTTTGCAACCGATATGCTCCTGCGCTGTCCATCTTGGGTTCTGACACGCAAATTGGTTTGCGTCTATCGAGGAGCCAAAGTGAGCCACATTTTCGGTGAAATCCGCCAATTCGCCTTTGTCGTCGAAGATATCGACAAATCGATGGGCTATTGGGCAAATGTTCTCGGGATCGGTCCTTTTTTCATCAAACGGCGAATCACCCTGGCGGAGTTCAGGTACCGGGGTAATGCCGCGCCGTCGCCTACCATCTCAA
>JAPUEC010000257.1 GCA_027492775.1 Rhodocyclaceae bacterium | reverse complement strand
CCCGTGTCGCGAGCCGCCAGAAAGGTGGCGATGGATTCCACCGTCACCGTGTCGATCTTGCCGTCCATGCGGCGTTCCGTCGGATGGTCGTCGAAGGCGACGTTGGCCTTGAACATGCGCCCGCCCAGTCGGGTGAGCGCCGGAATCTGCAGGGTCGTCGGAACATAGCCGTTGGCCTTCAACCATTGTTGCGCTTGGTCGCGCCCGACAAAGCGGGTGTCGGCGAGCGCTTCTGCCACCAGTTCAAGCACCCACTGGTTGGAGTTCTGGTAGCGGCTCGAGAATGGATAAGCGACCATGTTGTAGCGCGGCTGGTGAAGCCGCCCGGCCGCCTCGCCCGAGAGGCGCGCGACCAGACGCTGCTGGATCGCCTCCGACGGAATGAGCACCAGCGCATCCCAGGCGAAGAGGTCATCGGCAAAGAAGTTGGCCAGCCCCTGGTTGTAGAGCGTGGAAACGGGGGTGCCGCATTCGTTGAGTTCATGCACCGCCAGCCAGCGCCCGTCCGGATGGTCGCGCCAGATCAGCCCGGCATGGGAGTAGCGCAGACCGTACTTGGAGAGGTCCTGCCCGACGCGGCCGAGCAGCACCACCTGCGCGCCACTGCGGTCGAGCGCCTCGCGCACCTTGAGCGCCAGCGCAAAGCTCTTGCGCATGTCCTCGACGCCGATGGCGCGTTCCTCACAGGACTGCCCCGCCTCGGCAACGCCGGCCGTCAGCATTGCCAGTAAGAGCAAGAGCGGAAGCAGGAAGCGCCTCACTTCGCCTCCCCAGTCTTTTTGACCTCGGAGTGATGCACCAGGCTCTTGCCGATTTCGTTGGGAATGAAGGCGATCAGCTTGGCGCCCGAGTACAGCGCATAACCGCTCGCCTCGGCAACCACTCTCACCGCCGAACCCACCGCGAGCGACGTCGTCCCGACCGCGCTGGCCGCAATCTTGACCGAGACCGTCGCGGTTTCCGAAGCGCCTTTCAGCACCACGACAACCGATTCGCCCGTTTTTTCGATCGCCTCGACGGTCAGGATAGCGGAGCCGACGATCAGCGAAGCGGTACCGGCGACGATGCTGCCAGTGGCGACGGAAAGGCCGACCGACGAGTTGGCCGAAGCGCGGGAAGCGTCGGCCCAGGACGGCGCACTGGCGAGCAGCGCTGCCAGCAGAACGGCGGAGGTGAAATGGCGGAAGCCTTGGGGTGCGTTCATTTGGTTTTCTCCTTGAGATGGTAAACGAGCCGGATTCCGGGAGTCGGGCCGGCCATGCCGCTGCCACTCGCTGGCGAGCGCGACGGGAAAAGGTGAAGGGGTAATATCGAAACGGGTGTCATCTCCGCGCCTCGAATACCCGCCGTGTCTCGAAAACCTGCGACGGGAAGGACTGCCCTTTCCAGGCGAGCAAGCGCTTCACCGCCAGATCGAAATAGATCGGGTTGTGTTCGCGCAGCATCTCGAGGTCGGGGACGGCTTCGGGCGGCAGGAGCCCAGCGCCGGCCAGGGTATGCGGCGAAATCAGCGGCAGGATGCCGGGCAAGGGGTAATCGGAGCCATGCAGGAGGCGGGAATGCCAATCGCCGCGTTCCAACAGCGCCTGAATGACCTTGACTTCGCGGTTGCGCAGGATGATGGCCGAGATGTCGCCAAATAGGAGTCCCTTGGCGCGTGGTTCGTCCATGAGACGGGCAAACAATTCGAAGCTCTGGCGCACCGGGCCATTGGCTCCCGCATCGCGGTCGATGTCGGTGCCCATCGAGGCGCAATGAGCGACGATGACGCGGACGCCGGCATCCAAGGCCCGTCGCATGCCGAGTGGGTTGCCAAAACGCTGGGCATCGCCGCCCTTGACCGCTTTTTCCTCGCCGCAATGAACGATGAGCGGCAGGCGGGCCTCGGCAAGCGCCTTGAAGAAGGCGTCGCACTTCGGCGAAGCCGGGTCCATGCCCTGCGCCGCCGGTAGCCATTTGACGGCGCGGGCGCCTTGGGTGATGGCCGAAGCAAGGGCTGGAAGCGCATCCTTGCGGTAGGGATGAATGGAGGCCACCCACTCGAAACCAGCGGGATAATTGCGTGCCTGCAAGGCAGCCCAGGCATCCGGGATATAGAAGGTGCTGTGCTCGGGCAGGACCCGACCGGATCCATCGTAAAAACGGTCGAAGGCGAAGAGCATGGCCTTGAATCCGGTCGGCATGGCCTCGACCAAATTGCGCAGGCGGTCGACGTAAGCCAGGTCCACCTTGCCGCGACTGTTGGCGCAGCCGGCATTGAGATAGAACAGGCGCTGCGCGTATTGCATCGGGTAAAGCGGACTGGAAAGCTGGGGGCCGATCTCGATGCCGCTGCCGGCATCCCCGACCCCCGCCAGATGGACGTGGCAATCCCATACCTGGGCGGGATCGATGCCGTGCCATACCTGCTTCAGCCACGGGCTATCGGCCAGCGCGGCGGGAACGGCGGCGCGACATGGGTTGACCAGCGCCGGCCTGGCCATTCCCCAGCCTGCCGCGCCGAGCGCCGCCACTCCGCCGGCCGCCACGAGGAAACGGCGGCGCTTCGAATCGATGGGGGTCATATCAGGCTTCCTCGGCCAGCTTCTTGAGGGTGACGTAGTCGGTCTTGCCGGTGCCGAGCAGCGGCAGGGCGGCGACGAGACTGATCTTGCGTGGCACCGCCAATTCCGACAGGCCCATTTCGCGTGCTTTGGCGGCGAGTTGTTCGCGCCCGAGCACAGCGTCTGTAGTAAACAGCACCAGCGCCTCGCCCTTGGCGGCATCGGGCTGGCTCGAGGCGGCGTGCTGGCCGGCAGGCGAAGTCGCCACCGCCAGCTTCTCGACCACTTCCAGGCTCACCATTTCGCCGGCGATCTTGGCGAAGCGTTTGACCCGGCCGACGATGCGGACAAAGCCGTCCTCGTCGATCTCGACCACGTCGCCGGTCTCGTACCAGCCTTCGCCCATTTCCGACACCGGCGCCTGCAGCACGCCCGGTCGATCCGCCTTGAGATAGCCGGCCATGACGTTGGGGCCACGCACATGCAGCATGCCGCCGCGCGGAATGCCGGGGACCGGGATCAACTTGGCCTCCACGCAGGGCAGGAAATTGCCGACGGTTCCCGAACGGAAGGCCATGGGCGTATTCACTGCCAGCACCGGCGCGGTTTCGGTGGCGCCGTAGCCTTCGAAGATGCGGATGCCGAACTTCTCGAACCAGAGATCGCGCACAGAATCGCCCAGCTTTTCCGCTCCGGCGACGACGTAGCGCAGCCGATAGAAATCGTAGGGATGGGCGAAGCGGGCGTAGTTGCCGAGGAAGGTCGAGGTGCCGAAAAGCACCGTGCAGGAGCGGTCGTAAGCCAGTTCCGGAATCACCCGGTAATGCAGCGGTGTCGGGTAAAGGAAGAGATTGGCGCCGGTCAGGAGCGGCAACAGCGCGCCGCCGGTCAGGCCGAAAGAATGGAAAATGGGCAGGGCGTTGAGAATCTTGTCTTCCACCGAGAGGTCGATGACGGCGCGAATCTGGGCGATATTGGCAAGGATGGCGCGGTGCGGGAGGACCACGCCCTTGGGCTTGCCTTCCGACCCTGAGGTAAACAGGACGACCGCCGCATCCTCGGGCGAGGCCGGCAGGGCGAAACTGCGGGGGAAATGCAGCCCGTAGAGGACCAGCCAGAGCTTGTCGGCCAAGCTGGCCTGCGTCCGCAAATCTTCCAGATACACCAGTTTCACGCCTTGGAGCGCCGCCAGCTTGTCGGCCAGCTTGGCCTGCGCGACGAAGGCGCGCGAGGTCAGGACGGTGCGCAGTTCCGCCGCCGTGCAGGCGGCTTGCAGCGCGTCCAGGCCGGCAGTGTAGTTGAGCATGGCCGGCACGCGGCGGCGCGCCGTCAGGCCGAAGATCAGCCCGAGCGTCGGCGCCAGGTTGGGCAGCAGCAGGCCGACGCGCTCGTTATCGACCGTAATGCGCTCGGCCAGCCGACCGAGCATCAGCGCCATCTTGAGCAGGTCATTGTAGGAGTATTCGATCTGCTTGACGTCTTCCAGCACCTTGCGCTTCTTGCCGAAGATATCGGCGGTGTCGCACAACGCATCGTAGAGCGTCTGCTTGGGGCGCGAACTGAAAAGCATCTCCTGCATCAGCCGGCGCATGGCTTCGCCCGCCTTGCGGCGACGCAGCTTGGCGGTCGGCGCCTCCGGCATGGGCATGACGGTCGGCGGCAGGATGCTGAGGGTGATGCGCGGGAAAAGCCGGCGCGGGTGCTTGCCGGAAAGCCGCGAGAAATAGCTGCGCATGGCGCCGTCGAGGCGCACCGGGACGAGCGTGGCGCCGGTCTTGGCGGCGACGAAGGCCGGACCTTCGTAGACCTTCATCAGGCTGCCGGTGAGAGTAATGCGGCCCTCGGGAAAGATCACGACCGGCCGGCCGCTCTCGACCAGGCGGATGACCTTCTTCATCGCCATCGGGTTGGAAGGATCGACCGCGAGATAATCGGCAACCGAGAGCATGAGCCGGAAATACCAGATCCGGGCGACACTGGTATGGACCACAAATACCGGGTCGATGGGCAGGAACAGGCCCAGCAGCAGCCCGTCCAGAAAAGACTCGTGATTGGCCACGACCAGCAGACGCCGGGAATCGAAACCAAGCATGTCCCCACGCACCTTGACGCGGAAAAGAATTCGCGCCAGCAGGCGCAGCAACACTCGCAATGCAATCCGCATCAGAAATCCTCCAGCCCGAATAATACCATCCGATTACACATCGACGTAACTAACCATATCGATATATTGAACAAAAAAATCACGCATATTTACGCACATAATCCAGCACGTTGTTGAAAGCCTCTTCAATCACCGGCCGGTTAATCCAGAACCAGACTTCCTTGGCGATTTTTTCCGACTCCAGCACACCAGCCTCGCGCAAAATCTTGAGGTGATGCGAAACGGTCGAGCGCGCCAGCGTGGAAACCTCGGCGATCTGCCCCACATTCAGACGCTCGCCCTTTTCGAACAACAACAGGATGCGCTGGCGATGTTCGTCGCCCAAGGCGGTGAAAATCCTGGACATCGACCTCCATTCTTCGGGCAGGGCGCGACTGTAATCGGCTTTCATGTTGATAATGGTAGTTATATCGATTAATGATGTCAAGCGGCTTGCCGGAGGATGATTCTCGTCCGCAGCTTAAGTCGAGACTTTCGCAGCTTAGGGCGAGATAGTTAACCGTTGCGCCACAAGGGTTTCGGCAGCTAAACCAACTTCGAGAGCCCCCAAAGCGAGCTATTTCGTGGTTTTGAGTTTTCCAGCTAAGCCAAGCAGGTATGTGTCTACAAGTCGTTCAGTCTGGATTCTTGTTGGCATTCTGAAAGGCATCATTTCGGCGATTCTGTTGAAAAACTCCCCATGTTAGCTTGGCCCCTGTAAAATATGCGTTATGCATAGTTGTCGCGAGGTGCGGCCATGATGGGGCAACAAAAGGGTGGGCAGGAGCGGCTGTTCTATTCCTTCAACCTCGAAGATCACGTTCCCCAGGATCATCTTCTGCGCGGCATCAATGCCTGTCTCGACCTGAGTGGGCTGCGTCAGCACCTCGCCGAGCATTACAGCCATACTGGCCGCCCTTCGGTCGATCCCGAACTGATGATCCGCATGCTCATCATCGGTTACAGCTACGGCATCCGTTCCGAACGCCGACTGTGTGAGGAAGTTCACCTGAACCTGGCTTACCGCTGGTTCTGTCGTCTTGGCCTTGGGGATGCCGTACCTGACCATTCCACCTTCTCCAAGAACCGGCATGGCCGGTTTCGCGAGAGCGGCATCTTCCGCTGGGTATTCGATGAAGTCGTGCGCCGCTGCATGGCGGCCGGATTGGTCAAGGCGGAAGGATTCGCTGTGGACGCCAGTCTGATCGCCGCTAACGCGAGCCACCAGCACAGCGTTCAGCCAGATGAGCCGTGTGACTTGAATCGCCCCGAGATCGATACGCGACCGATGCGCGAGTACTTGGCGGCGCTTGCAGGGGAAAGCGTTACCACGGCACCGCGCAAGATTTCGCTCAGCGACCCGCAATCCCGCTGGACGGCGGCGACCGGCGGTATCGCCTTCTTTGCCTATTCGACCAACTACCTGATCGACACGGCGCATGGTGTCATCCTGGATGTCGAGGCGACGCCAGCGCATCGAACCGCAGAGGTCGATTCGACCAAGGTTATGGTGGATCGCGTTGAAGAGAAATTCGACCTGAAGCCGGAACGCCTGATTGCCGATACCGCTTACGGCACGGCGCCGATGCTGGGCTGGATGGTCGATGAGAAAGCCATCGAGCCCCACATCCCAGTATGGGACAAGACCGACCGCAAGGATGGCACCTTCGGGCGGGAGGCCTTTCAGTGGGATGAAGCCGTCGACGAGTATCGTTGCCCGGCAGGCAAGCCGATGCGTCGGGAGTTGCGCGCCTACAAGAATCCGCGCACCCACATCACGAAGGCCAACACCATCATCTATCGTGCCCGACAATCGGATTGCGCCGGCTGCCCGATGAAACCCCTGTGCTGCCCGAACATGGCTTTCCGCAAGATCGTCCGCAGCGTCCATGAGCACGCCCGTGATATGGCACGGCAGATCGCAACGACGCCGGAGTATCAGCGTTCGCGTTGCGAGCGCAAGAAGGTCGAGATGCTATTTGCTCATCTCAAGTCGATCTTGAATCTCGATCGCCTGCGGCTGCGAGGATTGAGCGGCGCCACCGATGAATTCACCCTCGCGGCCATCGCACAGAACCTGCGACGCATGGCCAAGCTCATCAGCCGCGGACCACCTCTTCAGGGGATAAGTGCGCCCGCTTGAGGCGAAAACCACCGATCAACCAACGAAATAGGTCTTAGCGGCCAAAAAAGGCCTGCATCTCCGGTCAGCGAACAGCGATGACCTCAACGTCCGCGCCAACATTGGATTTTCAACAGAATCGGCCGAACTCGGACTGCCGACGCACTTCCATAGCTTGGAATACAGCCATGCTCAGCCACGCCGAGCTGAGCAAAGCGACGCCTACTTCTTCAACTCATCGCGAATTTCCCGCAGCAGCACGATATCTTCCGGCGTTGCGGCCGGCGCGGGGGGCGGCTCTTTACGACGCAGGTGGTTGATCACCTTGACGGCGACGAAGATGGCCATGGCAACGATGAGGAAGTCGACGACGGCGTTGATGAAAATGCCGTACTTGATGAGCGGCGCCCCGGCTTTTTCGGCCGCTTCCATGGTCTCGAAGGTCGTATTGCCGAGATTGAAATAGGGATGGCGGAAGTCAACGCCGCCGACAAGCTTTCCAACCACCGGCATCACTACGTCCTTGACCAGCGAATCGACGATCTTCTGGAACGCCCCGCCGATGATGACGCCAACGGCGAGGTCGATGACGTTGCCACGCATCGCGAATTCTCGAAATTCCTTCATCACGCTCATATGCGCTCCTCCAGGGGTAAGTAGTTCTTTCGGCGCGGCCGCGATTGAATCGCCGCGAAAGTCCGACAATGTAGAATGGCGAGCATGAAAGTCAATGGTCTTGCTACCCGAACCCTCTGGTTGTCCGGTGACGGGAAATCGGTCGAAATCATCGACCAGACGGCGCTGCCGCATTGTTACCGCACCCTGCGCCTCGCCACGCTCGAGGACGCTGCGCTCGCCATCCGCCAGATGCAGGTGCGCGGCGCGCCGCTGATCGGCGTCACCGCCGCCTACGGGATTGCGCTCGGCCTCGGCCAGCGGAGCGACGACGCGGCGCTGGCGCACGCCGTCGCCACCCTGATCATCACGCGGCCGACGGCGGTGAACCTGCACTGGGCGCTGGCCCGCATGCAGGCGGTGCTGGCGCCGCTGCCACCCGAGGCGCGGCGGGATGCGGCCTGGCGCGAAGCCGCCACGATCGCCGAGGAGGATGTGACGCAGAACCGCAGCATCGGCGCCCATGGCCTGGCTTTGCTCCAGACCTTGGTGCACGCCGACCGTCCGCTGAACCTGATGACCCATTGCAACGCTGGCTGGCTGGCCACCGTGGATCACGGCACGGCGCTGGCGCCCATCTACGCTGCTTTTGATGCCGGCATCCCGCTACACGTCTGGGTCTCGGAAACGCGGCCGCGCAACCAGGGCCTGCTGACCGCCTGGGAATTGCGCCAACAGGGCGTGCCGCACACCGTCATCGCCGACAACGCCGCCGGCTGGCTGATGGCGGAAGGCAAGGTGGACGCCGTCATCGTCGGTGCCGACCGCATCGCCGCCAATGGCGATGTCGCCAATAAAATCGGCACTTACCTCAAGGGATTGGCGGCGCATGAAAGCGAAACGCCGTTCTTCGTCGCCGCACCGCGCACGACCGTCGATTTCGATTGCCCCAGCGGCACCGACATTCCCATTGAGGAGCGCGACGGCGACGAGGTCCGGCTGGTTTCCGGGCTGGATGAAGAAGGCCAGCCCTGGCTGATCCGCCAATTACCGCCCGATTCGGCGGTCTGCAATCCCGCCTTCGACGTTACGCCGGCGCGGTTGGTCAGTCGCATCATCACCGAGCGCGGCAGTTGCGCTGCTTCGCAAGAGGGGCTGCTCCAGCTCTATCCCGAGGCTAAGCATGGCGGCTGACCTGCCACTGCGGCAACTCCTGATCGCCACGGCGCGGCGCATGGCGGAAGCCGGATTGAACAAGGGCACCGCCGGCAACCTCTCGGTGCGCCATCCCTCGGGCTTTCTCGTCACCCCGACCGGGATGGATTACGCCGCGCTGGTGCCGGAGGACATTCCCCTGGTCACGCTCGACGGCCAGAGCACCGGCCGGCGCCAGCCCTCGTCGGAATGGCGCTTCCATCGCGACATCTACGCCGCCCGGCCAGATGCCGGCGCGGTGCTGCACGCGCATTCGCCCTTCGCCGTCAGCCTCGCCTGCCTGCGCCGAGAAATCCCGCCCTTTCACTACATGATCGCCCGCTTCGGCGGCGCCACCATCCGCTGCGCCGCCTATGCCACCTTCGGCACCCAGGCGCTCTCCGACGCCGTGCTCGTGGCCTTGGAGGAGCGTTATGGCTGCCTGCTCGCCAATCACGGCATGCTGGTGCTCGGCCGCGACCTCGACGCCGCGCTCGCGCTCGGGGTGGAGTTCGAAACCTTGTGCGAACAATATTGGCGCGCTTGCCAGCTTGGATCGCCGGTCCTGCTCGACGCCGAAGAGATGTCGACGGTGCTGGAAAAATTCGCGACCTACGGCCAAGCGAATGGCGCCCCGGCCGCCACGATCCGGTAATCCTTTCCGCAGCACTTACCCGTTGCCTTCAACACCCCCGCCAAAAAGCTCGCCCCGCCTTGAGATCCGCGGCCGGCATGCGGCGTGCTTAATTTCTCCCTCCCGCAAATAACGCATCGAAGTCGCGTCCGAATCGGGACGCGGGGGAAGGGAAAAAAATGGAATCCTCGGTTGCCGTTTCGCTGGAAACGCTCCTGCCAACTTGGCCGCTCGACCTCAATCCACTCGCCAGCACGGCGCTGGCGCTGCTGCTCGCCGCCACGCTCGGCGAACTGGCGCGGCGCTGGCTTGATCTGCCGCGCATCAGCGGCTACGCGCTTGCCGGAATCATCTCCGGCCCGCTGCTGCTTGGCTGGGTCTCGCCCGACGAGGCGCGCAGCCTGCGGGTGCTGATCGACCTCTCGCTCGTCCTCCTGCTCTTCGAACTCGGGGTGCGGGTCGACCTGCGCTGGCTGCGCAAGAATCCGGCGCTGCTCGCCGCCAGTGTCGCCGAAGCCGGCGCCACATTCGCGCTCTCGTTGCTCGTTCTGACCCTGATGGGCTACACCTGGCCGCTGTCGATGATCGTCTCGATCATCTGCATTTCCGGCTCGCCGGCGATTGCCATGCGCATGACCGCCGAGCTCGGCGCGCGCGGCCAGATCACCGAGCGCATGCTGGCGATGACCGCGCTCAACGTCGCCTACGCCGTCATCCTCTCGCACCTGGCGCTCGGCGCCCTGCACCAGAACTTCGGCAGCGGCTGGACGGCGACGGTGGCCCACCCGCTCTATCTGCTCGGCGGCTCCTTCGCCATCGCCTTCGCGCTCGCCGGCGCCTTTCGTCTCACCCGGCGCTACCTCGACCTTTCACAGGAACAGGCCTCGGTCGTCCTTTTCTCGCTGCTCTGGCTGACCATGTCCATCCTCCAGGCGGTGAAGCTGCCGGTGCTGCTGGCGCCACTGCTGGCGGGCATGCTGGTCAGGAACACTGATCCGCGCCCGCACCTCTGGCCCAACCACTTCGGCAGCGCCGGGGCACTGCTTGTCATCCTCATCTTCATCGTCACCGGCGGCGTGCTGACGCGCGAATATCTCATCATCGGCGGCGGCATTGCCCTGGCGCTGTCGCTCACCCGTATTCTCACCAAGGCGGCGGCAACCGCGCTCGCCACCTTCCGCTCGGCGACGTCACCGCGCCGCTCGCTGGCGCTGGGCCTGACCCTGGCGCCGATGTCGGGCGTGGCCTTCATCCTCGCCGACGACATCAGCCAGCTTTATCCGACCTTCGGCCAGCAGCTCGCCGCCATCATCGTCTGCATGATCGCCATTCTCGACATCGCCATTCCCGTCCTCGTCCAGCGCATGCTGCGCTGGGTGGGCGAAACGCAGGAGAAATAGCATGGCGCTGGAAGCCTTTTCCCAATCGCGGGCGCTGACGCTCGGCATCGAACTGGAATTGCAGCTCGTCAGCCGCCACGACTACGACCTCATCGGCTCCGCCGCCGACCTGCTTGCCCTGCTCGGCAAACGCGCGCTGCCCGGCGACATCAAGCCGGAGATGACTTCGAGCATGATCGAGGTCGCCACCGGCATCTGCACCGACCACGCCATGGTGGTCAGCGAACTGACGGCGCTGCGCGATGCGCTGAACGAAGCCGCCGAGGTGCTTAATATCGGCATTTGCGGGGGCGGCACCCATCCCTACCAGCACTGGGGCGCCCAGCAGATTTTCGAAGCGCCGCGTTTCCACTACCTTTCCGACCTCTACGGCTACCTGGCCAAGCAATTCACCGTTTTCGGCCAGCATGTGCATATCGGCTGCTCGGGGGCGGATGAAGCACTTTGCCTGCTGCACGGGCTGTCGCGCTACATCCCCCATTTCATCGCCCTCTCAGCCTCCTCGCCGTTCGTCCAGGGCTACGACAGCGGTTTCGACTCGGCGCGACTGAATTCGGTGGCGGCCTTCCCGATGAGCGGCCGGGCGCCTTTCGTTGAATCCTGGCGCGATTTCGTCACCTTTTTCGAGAGCGCTACCGCCACCGGCGTGGTCAAAAGCATGAAGGATTTTTACTGGGACATCCGCCCCAAGCCGGAATTCGGGACCATCGAGGTGCGCGTCATGGATACGCCGCTGTCGATCGAAACCGCCGCCGAAGTCGCCGCCTACATCCAGAGCGTGGCGCGCTGGCTCACCATCGAACGGCCTTTTCGGCCGCGCGAATCCGACTACCTGGTCTATACCTTCAACCGCTTCCAGGCTTGCCGCTTCGGCTACGGCGCAACCTACATCGACCCGGAAACGCACGTCCAGCACCGCCTCGCCGACCACATCCGGGAGACGCTGGGCAGCATCGAGCACCACGCTACCGAATTAGGGGCAGACACCGCCTGCGGCGCCATCCTGAAACGACTCGACAGCGGCTCGAACGACGCCGGCTGGCTGCGCGAAATCTACGCCCGCGAACGTTCGCTGCCGGAACTGGTGCGGCAGCAATGCCTGCGCTGGCGCGGCGAGTGACTCATGGCCGGGCGACCGCTACGCATCGGCCTCTCGGCGCGCTTGATGCACGACCCGCCGGCTGAACTCGGCTTTCCGGGCAAAACCCTGCAATACCTCGAACAATCGGTGGCGCACTGGATCATGGCCCACGGCGCACTGGTCTTCATGATCCCGACCATCGGCGCCAGCGCCGAGGTGTCACGCCACAGTGTGTCGGTGCGCGACGTCGTCCAGGCGCTCGACGGTTTGGTCTTACAGGGGGGCGCTGACGTCAGCCCGGCCAGTTACGGAGAGGACGCCGAGCGACCGGAGTGGGGCGGCGACCGCAAACGCGACCTCTACGAAATCGAGCTGCTGTGGGAATTCATCATCCAGGGCAAGCCGGTGCTCGGCATCTGCCGCGGCTGCCAGCTCATCAACGTCGCCATGGGCGGCACGCTCTGGCAGGACATCGCCACCCATGTCGAGGGGGCCATCGCCCATCGTAACGACGTACTCTACGACGCGCATTACCACGAGATCGAACTGCTGCCGGACTCCTCCCTCGCCACGCTTTATCCGGACCAGCCGCGCGGTGCGGTTAACAGCATCCACCACCAGGCGATCCGAAAGCTCGGCAACGATCTCGTGGTCGAGGCGCGCTCGCCCGAGGATGCGGTGGTCGAAGCCATTCGCTGGACGGGGAGCGGCTACATGATGGGATTCCAGTGGCACCCGGAGTTCCATGGCGCCGCCGGGCGCTTTCTCGACAGCGCGCCGATCATGGCCGAATTCCTGCGCCGCTGCACGCCCGGCGACCGGCGCCGGACCGAGCCGATCAAGGAGCGGCGAACAACCCCGAAAGCGCCAGACCCGGATCTTCGGCGCGCATGAAGGCTTCTCCGACGAGGAAAGCGTTGACCTTGGCGGCGCGCATACGCACCACATCGGGAGTCGCCAGGATGCCGCTCTCG
Source organism: Rhodocyclaceae bacterium (assembly GCA_027492775.1). Taxonomy (GTDB): domain Bacteria; phylum Pseudomonadota; class Gammaproteobacteria; order Burkholderiales; family Rhodocyclaceae; genus UBA1934. The sequence goes on along the minus strand of JAPUEC010000257.1, from coordinate 20,081 downwards.
GTGATGACGATGCGGTCTTCCGGAATGCGCGGCAACAGATCGAGGGTGGTCGCCAGGCTGACCTCGAAACTGCGCAGGTTGCGGTTGTTGATGCCGATCAGCGGCGTCTTGAGATAGAGCGCCTGCTCCAGTTCGTCGCCGTCGTGGCTCTCGACCAGCACCGCCATGCCGAGCTGCCCGGCGATGGCCTCCATCTCCAGCATCTGCGAGAGATCGAGGGCGCTGACGATGAGCAAAATGGCGTCGGCGCCCATCGCCCGCGCTTCAAAAACTTGATACGGGTCGACCAGAAAATCCTTGCGCAAAACGGGCAGATCGCACGCCGCACGAGCGGCCTGCAGGTATTCCGGCGCGCCCTGGAAATACTGGCGGTCGGTCAGCACCGAGAGACAGGCGGCACCATGCGCGGCATAACTCGCCGCGATGTCCGCCGGGCGGAAATCCTGGCGAATGATGCCCTTGGAGGGGCTGGCCTTCTTGATCTCGGCGATCACCGCCGGCTTGCCCGCATCCAGCCTGACGCGCAGGGCGCCGACGAAATCGCGCGCCGGCGCCTGGCCGCGCGCCGCTTCCTCCATCGCCGTCAGCGGCATGGCCGCCTTGGCGGCGGCGACCTCCTTGGCCTTGGTGGTGAGGATTTTGTTGAGAATGTCGCTCATGCCGCCAGCCGCCGCGTGCAGGCCACGATTTGATCGACCTTGGCGCGGGCGGCGCCGGATTCGATGATTTCGCGGGCGCGGGCAACCCCGGCGCCAATGCTCTCCACCAGATTGGCGGCATAGAGCGCCGCCCCGGCGTTGAGGCAGACGATTTCGCGCGCCGCGCCCGGCTGGTTTTCCAGCGCGCCCAGCAGCATGGCCTTCGACTCCTCCGCGTTGGCGACCTTGATGTTGCGCAGCGAAAGCATCTGCAGGCCGAAATCCTCGGGGTGGATTTCGTACTCGCGCACTTCGCCATCCTTCAGCTCGCCCACCCGCGTCGCCGCACCGAGCGAGATTTCGTCGAGATTATCCTTGCCGTGCACCACCAGCACATGCTCGGCGCCGAGTTCACGCATGACGCGCACCAGGATGCCGACGAGATCGGCATGAAAAACCCCCATCAGCGTATTCGGCGCGCCGGCCGGATTGGTCAGCGGGCCGAGGATGTTGAAGAGCGTACGCACGCCCATTTCACGCCGCACAGGCGCCACGTTTTTCATGGCGCTGTGGTGGTTGGGCGCGAACATGAAGCCAAAGCCGGTTTCGGCGATGCATTCGGCCACCTGCTCGGGATTGAGCATGATGTTGACGCCGAGCGCCTCCAGCACGTCGGCGGCGCCGGAACTCGATGAGACGCCGCGATTGCCGTGCTTGGCGACCTTGCCGCCGGCCGCGGCGGCGACAAAGGCCGAGGCGGTCGAGATATTGAAGCTGTGCGCCGCGTCCCCGCCGGTGCCGACGATATCGACGAAATGCTTGTCGTAGGGAACCTTGACCGGCGTCGCCAGTTCGCGCATGACGGTGGCGGCGGCGGCGATCTCGCCGACGGTTTCCTTCTTGACCCGCAGTCCGATCAGGATGGCGGCAGTCATGGCGGGCGAGACTTCTCCGGCCATGACCTGGCGCATCAAATGCAGCATTTCATCGGGGAAGATTTCGCGGTGCTCGATGACGCGGGCAAGCGCCTGTTGGGGGGTGATTTGCATGTTATTGGTGCTCCTCGAGGAAGTTCTTGAGCAGGTCGTGACCCCGCTCGGTCAAAATCGATTCCGGGTGGAACTGCACGCCCTCCACCGCCAGGGTCTTGTGGCGAACGCCCATGATTTCGCCATCCTCGGTCCAGGCGGTGATCTCCAGGCAATCCGGGCAGGAAGCGCGCTCGATGGCGAGCGAATGGTAGCGGGTGCACGTCAGCGGATTGGGCAGGCCGCGGAAGACGCCCTTATCCTCGTGCAGCACCGGCGACACCTTGCCGTGCATGAGCTTCTTGGCGTGGATCACCTTGCCGCCGAAGGCTTCGCCGATGGCCTGGTGGCCGAGGCAGACGCCGAGCAGCGGAATCTTGCCGGCGAACTCGCGGATGGCGGCGAGCGAAACCCCCGCCTGCGAAGGTGCGCAGGGACCCGGGGAGACGACGAGATATTGCGGTTTGAGGCGGGCGATTTCCGCCAGGGTGATGGCGTCGTTGCGGTAGACCTGGACCTCCTGGCCCAGCTCGCCGAAATACTGGACAAGGTTGTAGGTAAAACTATCGTAGTTGTCGATCATGAGCAGCATGGCATTTTCCGATTCGATGTGCACAAAGCACGGACACGGGATGGTTTCGGTTCCCCTCTTGAGTGGGCGGCTCCGCGCACGGCGGGAGCGGGGGCGAGCGGGAAGGAGTTCGGCTGGCGGGTCACCGCCACCGACGCCCGGGATCGGGCCAGCGGAAGGAAGGAGAGAACGACATGCGGCGATTCTACCTTCTCGCCATGCGGCTGCCTACCACTCGGCAAGCGTGGGAATGGGTTTGCGATCGGTCGGGCGGATGGCTCGTGCGGCGGTTGCGAGGCGGAATCGCCCGCCATCCATTACTGGCATCGAGCAAGGCCGCAGCCCCTGCGGGCGGGCAACGCGCCGCGCAGCGTCTATCCATGCGCTGCTCCGGGACAAGCCATGCTGCGGGCCGCCCGTGAGCATGCGCCGACTGACCTGTCACCACCATCCGGTGTGAACTTTCGGAAGCGAACATCGTCCCATGCAAATGCACGGAGTTGTCGCCGCAGGGCGGCGCCGCGCGTAAGACGCCGCATGGCTGCTTGATCGCAGGACAACACGATGGCCGCCCGATTGCTGGCGCGTCCAGGCGTGACCCGACCACCGGCTTGCGCAGGGCGGCACCTGCCACCGCAAGACGGTTACAAGGAACACGCATGAACGTTTGGCCCCAGTTGATTTCCCCCTTGGCGTCGGCTTCTGCACCGCGCCTCGCGGCGCCCAACGAACACTTCGTCCAGTTTTACGAAAGCGACGACGCTCTGATCCGATCGCTGCGCCGCCTGATCAGTCAGGCGCTCGCGGATGGCGGCGCCACCATTGTCATCGCCACGCGATCGCATTTCGAGCAGCTCGAGCGCGCGCTCGGCGCCCAGGGCGTCGACCTCGAAGGCGCGCGGCTGGATGGGCGTTTCGTGACCATGCGCGCGGAGGAGGTGCTGCCGCAACTGCTGATCGACGACTGGCCGGCATCGGGACTCTTCGCCTCGGTCGTCGAACCGCTGGTCGCCGCCGCCACCGCGACGCACGACAAGGTTTATATTTTTGGCGAAGCCGTCGGCCTGCTTTGGGAACAGGGCCTGCACGGCGCCGCGCTGCGCCTGGAGGAACTTTGGAACGAACTGCAGCGCAAGTATTCCTTCTCCCTCTTCTGCGCCTATCCGATGCATGGTCCGCGGGCGGTGCCGGTGGAATTGCTTCACCGCGTCTGTTGCGAACACGACAGCACGACGCCATCGTCGATCGAGACGGCGGCGCCTGGAATTCCGCCTGAGACCCGGGATATTCGCGACCAGCGGCGCATGGTGCGACGACTGGAAGCGGAAATCCGCGAGCGCAAAAACGTCGAGGCCAAGCTGGCGCGACGGGGTCATGAGTTGCAGGACTTCCTGGATAATGCCTCCGTCGCCATGCACAGCGTCGGCGCTGACGGACGCATTCTCTGGGCCAACAAGGCCGAGCTGGGATTGTTGGGTTATGCACGCGACGAGTATGTCGGCCAGCCTATCGCCCGTTTTCATGTTGGCGGCGAAATGATCGCCACCGTCCTTCAGCGCATGCAGGAGGGCGAGACCATCCGCAACCAGGCGGCGCGCATGCGCTGCAAGGATGGGTCGATCCGGGACGTGCTCATCCATTCGAGCGGATTCTGGGAGAAGGACCGCTTCCTGCATACCCGCTGCGTCACCCTCGATATCAGCGCCCAGCGGCGCCTCGAGGACTCTGAACGCCAGCGCGACGACGCCACGCGTGAAGCGCGGCGCACGCGGGCGCTGCTGGCGGCCATCGTCGAGTCTTCGGACGACGCCATCGTCAGCAAGACGCTGAACGGCATCGTCACCTCCTGGAATGCCGGTGCCGCGCGCTTGTTCGGATACAGCGCAGAAGAGATGATCGGCCAATCGATCACACTCATCATTCCGCCCGAGCTTCAGGACGAAGAGCGGCAAATCCTAGAAAAACTGCGCCGCGGCGAGCGTATCGAACACTTCGAAACCGAGCGCGTCACCAAGGACGGGCGTCGGATCGAAGTTTCACTGACGGTATCGCCGATTCGGGATGCGGAAGGCCTGATCATCGGCGCCTCGAAGGTCGCCCGCGATGTCACCGAGCAGCGGCGCGCCCGGGGCGAACTGCAACAATTGCGCGATGAACTGGCGGAAGAACTGGCCGGCATGCGGCGACTGCATGAGATCAGCACGCGGCTCGTCCGGCAGCAGGAGCACCTTGAAACCTTGCTTGAGGAAGTCCTGCAGGCGGCGCTCAGCATCGCAGGCGACGAACTTGGGTGTTTGCAGCTTTGGGATGCCGATGCGGGCCGACTGAAAACGTCGGTCATGCATGGCTTGAGCCCGGCGTTTTGCGCCATGCTCGATCGCCAAAGCGAAGCCATGGGCCTCTCCGGCTTTGCGCAACGCATTTCGGCGCTGGATACCGAAGACGCCGCATCGCAGGCCGGGTTGCCGACCGTGGCTCTGGCCGAAGCCGGCGTCCGCTCGATGCTGTCCACGCCCCTGGTCTGCCGCAACGGCGAGCGGATCGGCGTCTTGACGGTTTTCGGCCACACACCCTCGCGCCCCACCGACCGCGAGCTGCGCCAACTCGACCTGCTCGCACGCCTGGCGACCGACGCCATCGAGCGTACGCAAGCGGAAACTCGCCTGAAGCAGGAAGACCAGCGCAAGAACGAATTCCTCGCCATTCTCGCCCACGAATTGCGCAATCCGCTGGCGCCGATCCGCTACGCCGTGTCCATCATTCGCCATCCCAATCTCAAGCCGGAGCAACGCTATCGCGCGGAGGAAGTCATCGGTCGCCAGGTGGATCACATGGCGCGCCTGCTCGACGACTTGCTCGACATCTCGCGCATCACCCGTGGCGTCCTCGACTTGCGCAAGGGCCCGGTCGAACTCGCCCCGATCATCGCCACCTCGATCGAGACCGCCCGTCCACTGCTCGATGGCAAGCAGCACACGCTGACGGTGGAACTGCCGCCGGAGCCGGTGCGGCTCGAGGCAGACACCGTCCGGCTGGCCCAGATTTTCTCCAATTTGCTCACCAATGCCGCCAAATACACCGATCCGAGTGGCCAGATTCGCCTTTCGGCGGCGCTCGAAGGCAGTGAAGTTGTGGTACGTATTCGCGACAACGGCGTCGGCATGGCGCCCGCCATGATCCCCAAATATTTCAACATGTTCGTCCAGGCCGGGCCTTCGCTCGAGCGTTCGGAAGGCGGCCTCGGCATCGGCTTGGCGCTGGTGCGCGGGCTGACGGAATTGCACGGCGGGCAGGTCGACGCCCACAGCGATGGCCCGGGTGCGGGCAGCGAATTCGTGGTCCGGCTGCCGCTGGCACCGGCAGAGGAGCGCACGGCAGCGGCCTCCCCGCAGCCGGCCGCGGAATGCGCCGCGCTCAAGGTGCTGATCGCCGACGACAATCGCGACATTGCCGACACCTGCAGTTTGCTGGTCGAGCTGCTCGGGCACGAGGTCCACGTCGCCTACAGCGGCGAGCAGGCGTTCGAGTTGGCGGAAAAACTCCGTCCCGACATGCTCCTTCTCGACATCGGCATGCCGGACATCAGCGGCTACGATCTCGCCAAGCGCATCCGCGCCACAGGCTGGGCTTCGCCCGCCACTTTGGTGGCCGTCACCGGCTGGGGACAGGAAGAGGACAAGCAACGCTCCTTCGCTGCCGGCTTCGACTGGCATCTGACCAAGCCGATCGACCACGCCTCGCTGGTCGGCCTGTTCCAGGACCGAGGCGGGCGCGGCGCGCGGCCGGAGAGCCACTGATCCGCCCGTGCAGTGAAGGTTTGCCGAACGCGTTATTCCCTGAGCACCTGATGAACGAAGGCGACGGCGATGGAGCCCTCCCCCACCGCCGAAGCAACCCGCTTGATATTGCCGCTGCGCACATCGCCGACGGCAAACACGCCGGGCAAACCCGTTTCGAGGAGATGCGGCGGGCGTCGCAGCGCCCATCGGGTTGCCGAAAGATAGTTGGGATCAAGATCGGGCCCGGTTTTGATAAACCCCTTGTCGTCGAGCACGATGCAGCCGTCGAGCCAGCGCGTCGCCGGCACGGCGCCGGTCATGGCGAAGACATGGCGAATGTCTCGCGTCTCGCGTTCGCCGGTTTTGCGATTCTCCCAGGTGACCTTTTCCAGATGCTGCGCGCCTTCGACCTCGACGATTTCGGTATGGGCGTGCAGGATGATGTTGGAGCTCTCCTCGATGCGGCGCACGAGATAGCGCGACATGCTCTCCGCCAGCCCGCCCGAGCGCACCAGCAGATTCACCCGCTTGACGGTGCGCGACAGGAAAACCGCGGCCTGGCCCGCTGAATTCCCGCCGCCGATAATGGCGATCTCCTCGCCGGCGCAGAGCTGGGCCTCCATGAAGGTGGCGCCGTAATAAACTCCGGCGCCCTCGAACTTGGCGAGGCTGCCGAGCGATGGCTTTCGGTATTCGGCGCCGGTGGCGATGATGATGGTGCGCCCCAGGACCCGCTGGCCGCCTTCGATTTCAATGGCGTAGGGCTTCCTCTGACAGAGCAGCTTGCAGGCGCCCTTGGCGATGGCGATCCGCGCCCCGAATTTCTGCGCCTGGTTGCTGGCCCGGGCCATGAGCGCCTGCCCGGAAATGCCGGTGGGGAAGCCGAGATAGTTTTCGATCTTGGAACTGGAGGCCGCCTGTCCGCCGGGGGCGTTGGCTTCGATCATCAAGACATCCAGGCCCTCGGAGGCGGCATAGACGGCCGCCGCCAGCCCCGACGGCCCGGCGCCAACGATGATCAGGTCGTGCACCTCGGTCTGGTCGAGGCGTTCATTGAGGCCCAGGCAACCGGCGATGCGGGCGTTATCCGGGTTGCGCAGGATGCGGTCGCCATGGCAGATCAGTACCGGCACGTCGGCCGCCGAGACGTTGAAACGGTCGAAGAAATCCTGGACCTCCGCATCGCGCTCAAGATCGATGTACTGATAAGGATGGCCGTTGCGCGAGAGAAAATCCTTGACGCGCAAGGTGCTGGCGCAGTGGCGCGAACCAATGAGGACGACGTTGCCAAGGCCATGCGCGATCAAATCGACCCGCCGCAGGATGAAGGCGCGCATCAGGATTTCGCTCAGTTCGCTGTCGGTCTGCACCAGCGCCAGCATCTGCTCGCGATCGAGTTCGATGACTTCGCCAGGCTTGGCCACACGCGCCCGGACGAGGGTGCGGCGACCGGAAATCATGTTCATCTCGCCAGTGAATTGACCGGGTTCGTGCGTGACGATGTGCGTTTCAGACGCGCCATCCGGCTGGACGATATCGACGGCGCCGCTGACCACGACAAAGAATGGCATCGCCGGTGCACCGGCTTCGATCAGGATTTCGCCTTGCGAGACTGTACGCCTTTTGCCCAGCGCCGCGACGCGCTCGATTTGCTCCGGCGTCAGGGTCGGGAAAATCTGGTCGGCGCGCGCCGCGGAGACCGGCTCGACCGGGGACAGGATTTCAGGCATGGCCAGATTCGCCTCAAAGTTGCACTATCGCTATTGAGCGGCGCCCGCCGCCTTCGTTCGAGTTTTCGCGCCATGCAATGCAACCGGCGGCGGCATCGCCGGTCCGACGTCTCGCCGAACATTCCCGAAACGCTTTGCTCACCGGATGCGCCATGACCATCATCTACCGCGACGATGCGAAGATTTCAGTCGAAGAGGCGATCGACCTCTACCGCCGTTCAACGCTGGGCGAGCGGCGCCCCATCGACCGGCCGGATATCTTCGCCGGCATGCTCGACAATGCCAGTCTGACCATCACCGCCTGGCAGGACGAGCGCCTCGTCGGCATCGCCCGCACCCTCACCGACTTCACCTACGTCGCCTACCTCGCCGATCTCGCGGTGGATGCGGCCAGCCAAAAACAGGGTATCGGCAAGCGGCTGATCGAGGAAACCCGCCAGCGCCTCAGCCCCGAATGCATGATCGTGCTTCTGGCCGCGCCGAAGGCGAATGCCTACTACCCGGCGCTGGGATTCGAACACAACCCCCGGGCGTGGATACTGAAGGGCGCGTAGCTTCAAGGAGCCGGCCCAACCCTTCCGGTTTCGCGCTCCCCGGCATCCGCCAACCGCGGCAGGCCTTGATCACCGATGCGAACGCCGTCCGACACCCGTGTCGAGCGCCGGTCGGAGCGCCATACCGCCTGCCGCCTTTATCCGTAAAGGGACTCGGCCTCGGAAACGCCTTCGGGCTACCCGCTCGTTGGGCGCGCCGAGACTTCAGTGGTCCTTGCGCACGGCCCCCAGGCCTGACATTTGCAAGACTCACTCCGCAACCGGCGGATAAGTAATCGTGGTGCCCTCGACCCGGGCAAACGGTGTGAGCTTGTGCACCTGGCTGCGCTTGAGGTCAACGATTTCCCGCGCTTCGATGCCGCGCACGGTCAAGGCATCGGCGATGAGCGAACGATGACAGCGCCAGGGCACGGCTTCGGCGCACATGACCGCAATCCGCCCGGCCTCCGCCTGCTCGATCAAGGCTTCGATCTGGGCGAGGAACTCCAGGGTTTGCATGTAATCGGCGTAGCCTCGAAAAGAGGTGTTGCGCCAACCGGCATTGACCGAATCGGCCGAAGTCTTGCGAAACCCGCCCAAACCGGCGACATGTGCATAGCCGATTCCCGCCGGCGCCAACGCTTCCGACATGGCGTCGCGGTTGAACTGCGGATTGTGCCGGGAGCGCGGCACGGTGCGCACATCGACCAGGCGGGTCACATCATGCGCCGCCAGCAGAGCGACGAATTCCGCCCACGCGCGGGTCGAATGGCCGATGGTGAAGACGATCAGCGGACTTTCGTTCATGGTCATCAAGCTTGGAGGAAACACCAGCATTTCCGTTCCGAAGGTCGGCAACCGCTTCGAGTGCATTCGCCGTCAGGGGATGCTGTCGAAAGGTTTTACAAAGGGCACCCGCCGGCGGTCCCCGGCGGCAATGGCATGACCTTCACAGGAGAACCTTCGAGCGCTGTCAAAACGCAGCTAGCAGCGAATCATGCAATGCAACACATGCCCCGTTTCTACGTTCGAATGGCGGCGGCTCTGTCGGCCGGCTTTACATTATTGGCATATTCAACCCGCACCGGAATGCAACTCATTGATTATTTATATTCTTTTGGCATGGCCCATGAATTGCTAGTGAATATCGCACGCGCCACGACCGGATCCTGGATGCAAGCAGCCTATGAGCACCGGCTTGAATTTTGGAGTCAGTACCCGGCATTAACGCTTATTTCGGGCCTGTTTCCGATCTGCCTCGCTGCCCCGGGTCGTCGCCACGATAACGCGTGACGGCAACACGGCATCGGCACCGGAGGGACGACCGGCAAGGCGGGACCGTCCCGACGGCCGTCAAGAACTCTCTCATCGGACGCCTCCGTCCGTTCAACCTCGCTTCCCCGAGCGAGGTTTTTTTTGACCTGACCCTTTGTCGTGCCGCGCAATGATGCCGCCTCCGCCTGATTTGAAAGATACCCTGGCGCCAGCCGTACCGGATGAGCAGAACGGCGCCTTCGTTAGCCGGCGTTTTCGTTTAAAATCGTCTTTTCGCCAACCCGTCGCATTAATGTCCGAAGCTTTGCCCCTGCCGCCGCATCGCCTTTCCATCGTCGTGCCGCTCTACAACGAGCAGGACAACGTGCAGCCCCTTGCCGCGCGCGTGCATGAGGCCTTGGCGGATTACGGAAACCCCTGGGAATTGATCCTGGTGGATGACGGCTCTGCCGACCACACTCTCAAACAGATCCTGGCGGCGGCAAAGCAGTATGGCGATCATATCCGCCCGGTCGAATTGACACGTAATTTCAAGCAGACCGCCGCCATGCAGGCCGGTGTCGATGCGGCGCGCGGCGATGTCATCGTCACCATGGACGGCGACCTTCAGAACGATCCTTCGGATATTCCGCGCCTCGTTTCCCGCCTGCTGGGCGAGGAGCTCGATCTGGTCGCCGGCTGGCGCCAGAACCGGCAGGACGCGGTGGTCATGCGCAAAATCCCCTCGCGCATTGCCAACCGCCTGATCGCCAGGATGACCGGCGTCCACCTCAACGACTACGGTTGCAGCCTCAAGGCCTTCCGCGCCAGCGTCCTCAAGAACATCCGGCTCTATGGCGAAATGCATCGCTTCATCCCGGCCTGGCTGGCGACGGTGACTTCCTCCCGGCGCATCGCCGAGGAGCCGGTCAGGCATCACGCGCGGACGGCCGGTCAGTCCAAATACGGGATCTCGCGCACCTTCCGTGTCATTCTCGATCTTATCGCCGTTTATTTCTTCATGGGCTTCCGCAGCCGGCCAGGGCACTTCTTCGGCGGCATCGGATTGGCGCTCGGGGCCGTTTCCGCCGGGATACTGGCCTGGCTGGCCTGGGTCAAGTTCGGCCTCGGCGAAAACGTCGGCACGCGCCCGTTGCTGCTTTTCGGCGTCGGCGGCATGATCGCCAGCGTGCACTTCATCACCACGGGCGTACTGAGCGAAATCATGGCGCGGATCTATTTCGAATCGGGCAGCGCCCGGCCATACTGGTCTCGCCCAACGCCGCAACTGGCCGATGACGACGGCTGGCGTGATTAACCTGCCGCCAGCGCGCCAGCAGTTGCTCCTGCTCGGCCTGATCGCGGCGGCGGTGCTCGTCTGGCGATGCGTGGTCGTAAAAGCGCTCGGCATTACACTCTACATCGACGAGGCCCAGTACTGGACGTGGGCGCAGCAGCTCGATTGGGGCTACTTCTCCAAACCGCCGGGAATCGCGGCGCTGATCGCCGCCTCTACCTTCGCTCTTGGCGACGGCATTCTTGGGGTCAAATTCCTCGCCATGCTTTGTTACCCGGCCGCGGCCGGGATAACCTGGGCCATCGCCCGCCGCCTGTTCGACGATGAATGCGCCTTTTGGTCCGCGTTCGCCGTACTCACCCTTCCCATGTTCTCCTGGCTGGGGCTCTTCGTTTCCACCGATTCCTTGCTCACCCTGTTCTGGATGGCGGCCCTGCTCGCCTACCTGAACGCGCTGGAACGCGATCGCTGGCCGGATTGGCTGCTGCTGGGCGCCGTTTGCGGCCTGGGGCTCATGTCCAAATACACCATGGTGATCTGGATGTTCGCGGCGTTGTTGCACCTGGCGATCTACCGGCGCTCGCTTCTCGCCAGCGGCAAACCCTGGGCGGCGGCGGCGTTGTCGCTCGCGCTCCTGTCGCCCAATATCATCTGGAATATCGCTCATGATTTTCCTACCCTGAAACATACCGCCGACATCACGGTCAATAAGCGCGCCAATGGCGGGCTCGGCGCGTTATCCGAATTCCTGGCGGCGCAATGGATCGCCTTCGGGCCGATTTTCGGCAGCATCTTCATCGCCCTGCTCGCCACCATCCGCACCACCTGGCGCAACGAACGCCTGCGTCTCTTGCTCTGGTTCAGCCTGCCGCTCTGGGCGATCGTTTCCGCCCAGGCGTTCAAAACGAGCGCCAACGCCAACTGGGCGGCTCCGGCCTTCGCGCCCGCCGCCATCGCCGTCGTAGCGTGGTTGCTGCAACGCGGGCACCGCCGGCTGCTCGCCATCGGCCTCGCCCTCAACCTGTTGCTGGTCGCCACCATCTATCACTGGCCGCAGCTGCTTTCAGCCGCAGGCCAGGAGCATTCGCGGCTCGACCCCTACGCCCGCGCCCGGGGCTGGGACGACATCGGCCGCCAGTTGAACCCCCTGTTCGCGGCGCATCCGGGTGCCGTGCTGGTTGCCGAGAACCGGACGGTCATGGCGCATCTGCTCTACGAATTGCGCGATCTGGCGCCCAGGAACGCCAGTTGGAATCCTGGTCGTATTCCGAACGATCACTACCGCCTCACCACCGACCTCAATCAATTCCGCGGCTCCGACCTGATCTTCGTCACGCGCGAGGCCTTGCCGGATGTCGCCGCCTTTGTAACTGCCAGCGATCGCATCGCCCACCTCGAAGCCCCGATCAACGCCGAGCGCACGCTCGGCGCCGACGTCTATCTGCTCCGTGAATTCAAGGGTTACTGAACTTCGCTGGGTTTCCGGCGCTTGCCTGTTGCTGGCGGCGCTGTTCGTCTTCGTTCCCGAAGTCGATCTTGCCGCCAGCCGCATTTTCTTCGGCGAAAACGGCTGGCTGCTCGCCCGCGATTCGGCATGGCTGGTCGTGCCCTACCGTGGACTGCCGCGCCTGGGGCAGCTCACGGTCGTCGTCCTCGCTGCGCTTTGGCTCCTGGGATTCCTCAAGCGCTTTCCCCGGTTGCGCGCTCGCCGCGCCCTTACCGGCTTTCTGCTCGCCGGTGCAATCCTTGGGCCGGTGCTTTTGGTCGACATCGGATTCAAGGATCACTCAGGCCGAACCCGGCCGGTCAATACGCAGGAATTCGGCGGCCAGAAACGCTTCACCCCGGCCTTCGTTCCGGCGGACCAGTGCCTCAAGAATTGCGCCTTCGTCAGCGGGCACGTTGCCATGGCATCCTTCGTCATGGCCTTTGGCTGGCTCGGAGCGCCGGCTATCCGGCGGCGCTGGCTACTCGGCAGCGTGGTTGCCGGCACTGCCATGGCCGCAGTGCGCATGATCCCGGGCGGGCACTTCCTATCCGACGCAATTTTTGCCTGGTTCGCCGTTTATTACGCGCTCTGGCTGACGGAACTGATCTTCCGGCGATTGAAGTGGCTTCCGCCGCACGCAAGCCCGGAATTCCCCACCGACGAGTGACCGGGCGGGCATCGTCCGGAGGCCCGTGATATGCGGGAACAATCGTCGCGAAATGCGCTCACACGCACTTCGGCAACTTGCTTATGCCCATGAATCCCATCAGCGCCAACGATCTTAAAACACGCGGCATCGCGGCGATCGACGCTGCCCTCGCGGCCCAGACGGAAGCCGCGATAGCGGTACGCGGCGAAAACCGTTTCGTCGTCATGTCGCTGGCACATTATCGCTATCTGCGCGCCTGCGAGTTGGAAGCGGCGCTGGCCGAAACCCGGGCCGACCTCTCGGTCGGGCGTTTCAGCCGGGAAACGCCGGAAGCACACCTGGCTCAACTGGATTCCGAAGCATGAGCTACTCCCTGGTCTTCACCGAGCAATACGTCCGACGGGCGAAGCGCTTCCTGCATCGGCACCCCGAATTGCGCGAGTCGTACCTTGCCGCCTTGGTCACGCTCGAAGACGATCCGCATCATCCCTCGCTTCACCTTGAAGCCCTGGACGACCGGCTGGCCGGATTGCATTCGGTATCCGTCGACTCCTCGCAACGGACAACCCTGCAACTCATTCTCTCCGACCGGGATATCATTCCCGTTAACGTCGACGATCGGGACTCGGTGCGCTGATCGTCTGATCGGCGGTCGCCGCCGAATTTTTCACCATTGAGGCCAGCGGTATATTTGCGCGTCGCCGGAACCCCCCCCTGGAATCCAAGCCCCTATTGGGATTGCGAATATTTTCGCATCCGAGGAGCAGCGATGAAAAGAACAAAAACCCCCGATGCATGGAATTCGAGCTTATTCCGGAACGTAAAACCGGGATAGCGTTATCCGGTGAATTTTCGATCGCGCGAAGGTCTTTAAGTGCTCGTCCCGGCGGCGTTGCCTATGTTGTTCGCTCTCGTCATCTACGGGCCGGCACAGGGCTGCAGAGGCGGCGGTCACCGTGCATGTAAAAGAAAACGGCACGCTGCGTGACCGATTTCGCATTTCATGGATCAGCCGGTGCCGAGCTGGTCGCGCCAAATCGTCAGCGGGACCGGCAGATAGAAGAATCGATTGTCGAGCTGACTCCGGCTTTTCAGTCATCGTCCAACGCCTTGAAGCCGCGACAAGGTGCTGTGCTCGAAGACATGGCGCTGGCGGCCCGGGCGGCGGTGCAGGATTCGCCCTGGAGCGTCGCTTCCGACCTATCGGGCTGAACGCGCTGTCAGGCAGTCAATCCAGCCGCGTATCGAGTCCGCTTTCCGCCATCTCGGCGGCACGTAACACGGCTCGTGCCTTGTTCTGCGTTTCCTGCCATTCGGAGGAAGGGTCGGAATCGGCAACGATGCCCGCGCCCGCCTGGACGTTGAGCTGACCATCCTTGATCACCGCAGTGCGAATGGCGATTGCCAGATCCATGTCGCCATGGAAGCCGAGGTAGCCGACAGCGCCGGCGTAGATGCCACGCTTGACCGGCTCCAGTTCGTCGATGATCTCCATCGCCCGCACCTTTGGGGCGCCGGAAACGGTGCCTGCCGGGAAGGTCGCCTTGAGCACGTCGAGGGCATTCAGCCCCTGACGCAGCTTGCCTTCCACGTTGGAGACGATGTGCATGACGTGGGAGTAGCGCTCGATCATCATGTTTTCCGTCAGGCGAACGCTGCCGACCTGGGCCACGCGGCCGCAATCGTTGCGCCCGAGATCGAGAAGTTGAACATGTTCGGCACGTTCCTTTTCGTCCGCCAGCAATTCGGTGGCGAGCGCCGCATCCTCTTCCGGCGAAGCCCCGCGTTTGCGCGTGCCGGCAATGGGGCGGACGGTGACGACGTCGCCCTCCAAGCGCACCAGGATTTCCGGCGAGGCGCCGACGATATGGAAATCCTCGCAGTCGAAATAGAACATGTAAGGCGAAGGATTCAGGCTGCGCAGACTGCGATAGAGCGCCATCGGGCTGGCGTTGAAGGGCTTGGTCATGCGCTGGGAAAGCACCACCTGCATGATGTCGCCGTCCCGGATGTATTGCTTGGCCTTGACCACCGCCTGCTTGAACGCAGCTTCGCCAAAAACCGAAGTCGCGGGCGCGGACGCCGCCGGGGCTTCGGTCGGGACCGGAACCGGGGCGCGCAGCCTGGCCAGCAATTCCTTCAGCCGGTTCCGCGCCTTCTGATAGGCGCCGGGC
The DNA here is from genome assembly GCA_027492775.1 of Rhodocyclaceae bacterium. Lineage (GTDB taxonomy): Bacteria > Pseudomonadota > Gammaproteobacteria > Burkholderiales > Rhodocyclaceae > UBA1934. The sequence goes on along the minus strand of JAPUEC010000257.1, from coordinate 4,939 downwards.
ACACCGGGTTCGGCATACACCACCAGGGTCAGCTTGCCGGAAAGGTTGTCGACGACGGCGATTTCTTCCGACAACAGCAGCAGAATATCCGGTGTTCCAAGGTCGCCCGGCTTCTCGGTGCGGGTCAGGCGGGTCTCGACGTAGCGCACCGTGTCGTAGCCGAAGGCGCCGACCAGGCCACCGCAAAAGCGCGGCAGACCGGCCGAAGGCGCCGCGCGGAAGCGCTTCATGAATTTGCCGATGAAATCGAGCGGATTGGCGTCGTTTTCGCGCTCGGCGATGCGGTCGCCGGTCAATACCAGGACTTGGTGGCCATAGACGGCGATGCGCGTCGGGCTGGCAAGGCCGATGAAGGAATAGCGACCGAAGCGTTCGCCGCCCTGAACCGATTCCAGCAGGTAAGTGTAGGAGCCGTTGGCGAGCTTGAGGTAGATGGAGAGCGGGGTATCGAGATCGGCAAAGGTCTCGAGGGTGACGGGAATGCGGTTGTAACCTTGCGCGGCAAGGGCGTTGAATTCGATTTCAGTCATGGAAGCCTCACAAAAACAGGGAACGAAGTGCTGCGGTGCAACTGCGGAAAAGGTCTTAATGACGCCAGCGGCGCCAGCCCTGCCATTCGTTCCAGTTGCGTGAGGTCGTCATGTTTTTGCGAGAAATTTAGCGTTTTTGAGCCGCTCGAAGGCGGAAACCAGATCGGATACTAGCGCATCGCAATCGGCACTGTCCACCGGCTCGCCTTCGTTGTAGCCGTAAGGCACGCAGAAGATCGGACAGCCTGCGGCGCGGGCCGCATGAATGTCGTTGCGGGAATCGCCGATATGGAGATTTTCGACCGGGCGCGTTTCCATGATCCTGCAGGCATGCAGCAGCGGCTCGGGATGCGGTTTCTTGTGTGCCGTGGTGTCGCCGGAAACCACGACATCGAACCATTGCGCCATGCCGACGCGTTCGAGCAGGATTTCGGTGAATTCGCCCGGCTTGTTGGTCACCACCGCCAACTTCAATCCGGCCTCACGAAACGCCTTCAGGCCATCCACGACGCCAGGGTAGATTTGGGTCATCTGGCCGTTGACCTCGCCGTAGTGCCGGCGAAAGGTCTCGATACCGGCATGCAGGCGCTGCGCGGTGGGCGGCTGACCGTGGGTCAGGCAGCGTTCGACCAGCACCGCCATGCCCTTGCCGACGAAGCTGTGGATCTCCTCCGGCGAGCGCGCCGGCTCGTTCAAATCGGCGAGCATGCGCCGACAAGCCTCTGCCAGATCGGCAATGGTGTCGAGCAGCGTGCCGTCGAGATCGAAGCTTACGGATTCGCAGTGCATTTCATGCACCGGCAAGCGCCGTGCGCATGGCGGCGATGATCGAGTCGTAGCGATGGGGATCACTATCCTTGCCGGCACCGAAAACCGCCGAGCCGGCAACGAAGCTGTCGGCGCCGGCAGCGGCGATCTCCGCGATATTCTGGGCATTCACCCCGCCGTCGATTTCGAGACGGATGCGCCGTCCGCTCTCCTTCTCGTAGGCATCCAGCCTCGCCCTGGCCTGGCGCGCCTTGACCAGCGTCGAAGGAATAAATTTCTGCCCGCCGAAACCCGGGTTGACGCTCATCAGCAGCACCACGTCGAGCTTGTCCATGACGTAGTCCATGTAATCCAGCGGCGTCGCCGGGTTGAAGACAAGCCCTGCCTGGCAGCCCTGGTCGCGGATCAACGAAAGCGTGCGATCGACGTGATCGGAGGCTTCCGGGTGAAAAGTGATGATATTGGCGCCGGCCTTGGCGAAATCCGGAACGATGCGGTCAACCGGACTGACCATCAGATGCACGTCGATCGGCGCCGTCGTGCAGGGGCGAATGGCCTGGCAGACCAGCGGGCCGATGGTGAGATTGGGGACGTAATGGTTGTCCATGACGTCGAAGTGAATCCAGTCGGCGCCCGCTGCCACGACATTGCGCACCTCTTCGCCCAGCTTGGCGAAATCCGCGGAAAGAAGGCTGGGGGCAAGAACAAAGTCGCGAACGGGCATAACGAGTGGCTCCGAAAGGTACGAGAAGCGCCATTATCGCTCCAAGTCGGGAATGCTTGAAACTGAAGCGCGGGAGTGCTGTCTGACTACTGAGCCCATCAAGCCATGCCGATATGGAAGAAAATATAAAGTACCGCATCGAGGTTTCCGCCGAGCCCCAGTATCTGCCCGAACAATCCGACCCGGACGACGACCGCTACGTTTTCGCCTACGCCATCACCATACGCAACACCGGTGACGTTCCGGCGCAACTCGTTTCACGCCATTGGGTGATTACCGACGCCAATAGCGGCGTGCAGGAAGTGCGTGGCCTGGGCGTGGTTGGTCATCAACCCTTGCTCAAGTCGGGCGAAAACTTCCAATACACGAGTGGTTGCGCGTTATCGACCCCGGTCGGCACCATGAAAGGCAGCTATCAGATGGTTGCCGAGGATGGGACGCACTTCGAGGCCGAGATTCCTGAATTTACCCTGGCGGCGCCCCGGGTTTTGCACTAATTTGAAACCGTACGGCGTCGCCGGGGCCAATCTGAGTCCGACGTGAAATAGCTCACAGCCACGCCGGATGGCAAGACTTATCATGCGCGCATGTTTTTTCACTTAGGAACGCAATGCCCGCTCAAGACAACGCCAAAGAAAGACGCCTTTGCGACTGGGGACCGCCGGAGGGGTGTGAGGAACGACGTGGCGTTCGGGAACAGCGCACCATCAGCGTCACCGAAATCAGCCTGCAGGAGTGGGAAACCGCCCGCACGCTGATGATCGCCTCGAAATCGAATCCGTTCGGACTCAATCTCCCTAACTGCGATAATCCGCGTTGATCTTGACGTAGTCGTAGGAAAAATCGCAGGAATACACCACCGCCTTCGCGTCGCCACGCCCCAGCGCGACGCGGACGGTGACTTCCGATTCCAGCATGACCCGGGCGCCGTCCTTCTCGCCGTAGCTGGATGCCCGTCCGCCCGCCTCGGCCACCAGCACATCGCCCAGCCATACCCGTAAGTGATTCACATCGAGATCGTCGATACCGGCATAGCCGATAGCGGCGAGGATGCGGCCGAGATTAGGGTCGGAGGCAAAGAAGGCCGTCTTCACCAACGGCGAATGACCGATGGCATAGCCCACCTTGCGACACTCCGCAGCATCGCGCCCACCCTCGACGGCGATGGTGATGAACTTGGTCGCGCCTTCGCCGTCGCGGACGATCGCTTGCGCCAATTCAGCGGCGATCTCGACAATGGCGGCTTTCAGCTCGTTCCAACCGGCCTCGTTGCCGCTGGTGAACCCGACGCCGGATTGGCCGCTGGCAATGAGGATGAAGGAATCATTGGTCGAGGTGTCGCCGTCGACGGTGATGCAATTGAACGACGCATCGGCGGCTTCCTTGACCAGCGCTTCCAATAGCGGCTGGGCGATCCCCGCATCCGTGGCGACGAATCCGAGCATGGTCGCCATATTGGGACGAATCATGCCGGCGCCCTTGGACATGCCGGTGATGGTGATTTGCTTGCCACTGATAGTCAGGCGCCTGGATGCCGCCTTGGCGACGGTGTCGGTGGTCATGATGGCATGGGCTGCGGCATGCCAGTTATCGGCCTTCAAATCCGCCGCGCAACGCGGCAATCCGGCGATCAGGCGTTCAACCGGCAGAGGTTCGAGGATGACGCCCGTCGAGAAGGTCAAAACCGAGGAATCGGGCACGTCGAGCGCCTTGCCGGCGGCAAGACAGGTGGCCTCAGCCGCCTTCAACCCGGGCTCGCCGGTGCCGGCATTGGCGACACCGGTATTGACGACCAACGCCCGGATCTCCGTTCCCAGCGCCAGATGGCGGCGGCAGACCTGAACCGGCGCCGCGCAGAAGCGGTTCTGCGTGAATACGCCGGCGACGGTACACCCCGGGTCGAGGGCGATGAGGGTCAGGTCGCGGCGGTTCTGCTTGCGGATTTCCGCTTCGGTAACGCCGAGACGCACGCCGGCAACCGGGAAAAGCGCTTCTGGGGCTGGAGTTTGATAATTGACGGGCATCGATGGCGGCGAAAGAGACTGGTTATTGGAGTTTGGGACGAGCGGGGGATAAGCCGGCGGGGTTCGACTCGGAAACCACCGCCTGCGCTGTCTTCATTTCTTTAGCTGAGCTTGCCGTGGCACTGCTTGTACTTCTTACCGCTGCCACAGGGGCAAGGATCGTTGCGGCCAACCTTCGGGGCGGCATGGAAGGGCTGCTGCGGCGCCTGCTCATCGGCATTTTCGCTGCTTACACCCAAGGCCTCGTCGTAGCTCGCGTGCTGATACTTGACGTTATGCACTTCCGGTGCAGGTGCGACTTCCTCGACATCCTCGGGCGAACGGATCTGGACGGTGAACACCACCCGCGTCACGTCCTTGCGCACGAGATCGAGCAAGGTTTCGAACAACTCGAAGGCCTCGCGTTTGTACTCCTGCTTGGGGTTCTTCTGGGCGTAACCGCGCAGATGGATGCCTTGACGCAGGTGATCGAGCGCCGCCAGATGCTCGCGCCAGTGATTGTCGAGCGCCTGCAGCATGACGCTGCGTTCGAATTGGTGGAATGATTCCGCACCCACCAGCTCGACCTTGGAACGGTAGCTCTCGTCGGCGATTTCGACAAGACGCGCCAGGATAGCGTCGTCGCCCATGGTGGGCTCCGCCTTGATCCACGCCGAAACCGGCGCTTCGAGTACCAACTCCGCGGCGAGCGCCCTTTCCAGGCCAGGAATATCCCATTGTTCTTCGACCGATTCTTCCGGAACATAGATGCGGAAGATACTTTCAATGACGCCATGACGCATGGCGGTGATCGTCTCGGAAATGTCGTCGGTTTCGAGCAAGTCGTTGCGCTGGGCGTAGATCACCTTGCGCTGGTCGTTGGCGACGTCGTCGTATTCCAGCAACTGCTTGCG
>JAPUEC010000256.1 GCA_027492775.1 Rhodocyclaceae bacterium | reverse complement strand
CGCATCAGGATGGCACCACCCTGGCCGACCATTCGCGCGAGTTGGCGATCGGCTTCCGTTCCTGGGTCAACGATGGCGGCGCCGGAATCGTGGAGTTCGAGGGCAGCGGCGGTAGCCAGTTGCGGGCCCGGTTCGAGGCGACCGACAGCAGCGACGGCGAGGCGCTGGTTTTCATCGAGGATGTGGGCCGCATCCGCACCCAGGCGCGGCAACTCAAGCTGGCGTCGCTCGGACGCCTGACGGCGAGCATCGCGCACGAAATCCGCAACCCGCTCGCGTCGATCAGCCATGCCAGCGATTTGCTGCACGAGGAGCGGCGGGGCGAAATCCAGGACCGCCTGCTGCGCATCCTGCGCGACAATGTTTTCCGGCTCGACCGCATTGTTCAGGACATCCTGCAACTCGGGCGCAGCGAACGCGCGCAGCCGGAGTGCCTGCAACTGGAGCAGTTCCTCCATGGCTTCATCGAGGAGTTCAGCGCCGTCGAGCGCGTCGAGAACGGCGTCATTGTCGCCGAGGCGGCGGCGGAATCCTGGCTCTTCGACCGCTCGAATTTGCTGCAGGTGATGTGGAACCTGGTCGGCAACGCCGTGCGCTATTCGAGCCGGCAACCCGGCAGCGTCTGCCTGCGGGCGTTGTATGGCGCCGACGGGCGGGTAGAATTGCACGTCATTGACGACGGCCCGGGAGTTCCCGAGGAATACCGGGAGCAGATTTTCGAGCCGTTTTTCACCACGCGGCATCAGGGCACCGGCCTCGGCCTGTTCATCGCCCGCGAACTTTGCGAGGCCAACGGCGCGAGCCTTCATTTGGGCCCACGCAACAACGGCCATTTTGTCATCGTCGGAGGGGAAAAGTGTCAACCAACAACGGACGCCGCGCTCGGGGCAGCCTGAGCCGCATTCTCGTCATCGACGACGAGCCCGATATCCGCGAGCTCATCGAACTCACCCTTTCGCGCATGGGCTTGGAGGCGGATTGCGTCGGCACGGTGGGCGACGCCAAGGCTTGCCTCGCCGAACAGGATTACCAGCTTTGCCTCACCGACATGCGCCTGCCGGATGGCGATGGCCTCGAAATCGTTCGCCACGTGGCGGAATTCAAGGGCGAGACGCCGGTGGCGGTGATCACCGCCTTTGGCAGCGCCGAGAATGCGGTGGCGGCGCTCAAGGCGGGGGCCTTCGACTACCTCGCCAAACCGGTCGGCCTGGAGCATTTGCGCGCGCTGGTGAAATCAGCGCTCAAACTGCCCTCCGGCGGCGAAGCGCGGCCGAATCCCTCGCATTCGCTCAGCGGCGAATCTCCGGCCATCGACCAGGTGCGGGCGATGATCGACAAGCTCGCGCGCAGCCAGGCACCGATCTACGTCTCGGGCGAATCAGGCACCGGCAAGGAACTGGCGGCACGGCTCATCCACAGCCAGAGCGCCCGCGCCAATGGGCCATTCGTCCCGGTCAATTGCGGCGCCATTCCCGAAACGCTGATGGAAAGCGAGTTCTTCGGCTACCGCAAGGGGGCCTTCACCGGCGCCGAGAGCGACCGTGAAGGCTTCTTCCAGGCGGCCAATGGCGGCACCTTATTTCTCGACGAGGTCGCCGATCTGCCGCTGGTGATGCAGGTCAAGCTCTTGCGTGCAATTCAGGAAAAAAGGGTGCGCAAGGTCGGCAGCACCGCCGAGGAGGCCGTCGACGTTCGCATCATCAGTGCCACCCACCGCAACCTGCGCGAATGCGTGGACAAGGGCCGCTTCCGGCAGGACCTTTACTACCGCCTGAACGTCATCGAACTCAAGATGCCCGCCCTGCGCGAACGTCAGGAAGACCTGCCGGCGCTGGTCGATGCCATTCTCGACCGCCTGGGCGGAGAGGCCCGCCTGAGCAAAGGCGCCTTGCAGGCGCTAGAGCGTTATCCCTTCCCCGGTAACGTACGTGAGCTGGAAAACATCCTGGAGCGGGCGACCGCGCTGTGTTCGGGCGACGCCATCGAAGCCGACGATCTCCAGCTTTCTCCCGAGGAATCGCCGGAAGACGTGGTCGGTCGCGGCAGCGAAACCCTGGACGACTACCTCAACCGCCTAGAACGCCAAGCCATCATCGAAGCGCTGCAAAAGACCGGCAACAACCGTACCGCGGCGGCGCGCCTGCTCGGCGTTACGTTCCGTTCCATGCGTTATCGGCTGGAACGATTGGGCATCGAGTGAACGTCACTCCGGCGCCAGAAAACCGGCCCCACGCCGCTTCCGAATGGAGCGCCGATGGCTGGCTGACGGGCGCCCGCCGAGTCGATTCCCCCAACTTCGGCCCACGCCCGGAGGATGCCGAAGTTTCATTGGTCGTCATCCACAACATCAGCCTGCCGCCGGACGAATTCGGCGGCGACTGGATCGAGCGCTTCTTCACCAACACCCTCGACCCAACGGCGCATCCCTATTTCGCCACCATCGCCGACCAGAAGGTTTCCGCCCATTTCCTCATCCGGCGCGACGGTGACGTGGTGCAATTCGTCTCCTGCGACGACCGCGCCTGGCATGCCGGCGCCTCGTGCTGGCAGAGGCGGGAGAACTGCAACGACTATTCGGTGGGTGTCGAACTTGAAGGCTGCGATACCCAGCCCTTCACTGGTGTGCAATATGAAAGCCTTTGGCGGGTGCTAGAAGCCCTAAGCGGGCGCTACCCGATCACCGCAGTGGCTGGCCATGAGGAAGTGGCGCCTGGCCGTAAGACCGATCCGGGGCCGCACTTCGACTGGGTGGCGCTGGAGAAGCAGTTTCGGGATTGGCGAGCCTGATGCAGTGCTGAAGTTTGGGGCACAATGTTGTTATCTGTTATCAATGACAACGAGCCATGCTAGGCTTGTTCCTGTCATGGATTCCCGGCAGGCGTCCAATGGTGATGTCATTAAACCAGAGCTGATAAGGCAATCGCAGAAGATAGCGGCGTTGATACTTACCGGCGGCAATCCGGTGAGCCAAAGCCAAAGCAGCAATCTCGCTGAAATCTGTCGAACCTCCCCGTCGACATTGGGAAACCTCCGGATCTACCCCATTGTTTTCGCAGGCAGAGGCGGGAGAGCTGCAACGACGACTCCATCAGCATCGAACCGGAAGGAAGCGACCCCCGCCCTTTTGCCCCGATGCGATATGAGCGTCTTCGGAAGCCTCTGGCGGTCTTGCGGCCAGCGTTTCCAATCGCAGCGCTTACAGGCCAGGGCGATGTCGCCCGGTTGCAAAACCGATCCCGCGTATTTCGATGGGGCGTGGTAATAGTCCGGTTCCCCGAGCGGAAATGATCTGGCGTTGAATGCGTCAATCGAGCAGGACCTGCGGGTCGAGATTGATCCGCAGATTGCCCCAGTGCCGCCCGTTGATGTAAATAGGGCTGGAAATGTCGGTGAATACGCGGCGAGTGCCGGGGTGGAAGTAGGTCTGGGCGACGAAGGGCTCGGTGTTGCGGGCAGCGCGAATGCCGACGGGATCATTGTAGATGCGCTTGTGCCGGCTGTTGGCGAGGTCTTTTTCCGGATTGCCGGTTTCAATCGAGTATTTTCGGCAATGGGTAGGCGCATAGCCGTTGCTATCCACCGCAGTCATCGAAACGCTGCCTGAGATCTTGTTCATGATCTCCTCGTACACGTCCTGCAGTTCGTTCTCAACCTGCTTGTCGTAGGCGGTTTCATATTTTTGTGGGTTGGTATTGGAGATGGGGCGGTAATTCTGATCAAAGATATTCACGCCGCGGTCGGCATGGCGTTGCAGGATATCGGTGCAGCGATCACGAAACGACCAGCACTGATGCAATACCTTTTCGAAACTGCCGCTTCCCAGCTTGAACTTGGCGCCTGAGGCGAGAATGTCCTCGGTGGAAACAGTCAGCTTGCCTGAGGATTCCAATGAATCGCGCATGCGTTGTCCGAGGCTGCGGCTCAAGGCATCGATTTCCTCCGCACGGTTGCAAATCTCCTTGTTGGCCGTTTCCAGTTCATGCATGGCGCTGGAAATGCCGTGCAACTCGTCGGTGGTGGCACTGAAGTTATCGACCATGCCGTTGAAGCTCTGTGAAGCCCGTTCGACGGCTACGCGGGCATTCTCGGTGTCGGTACTGACTTGCAAGGTGACTTCGAGGGTGTTGTCGGCCAGATCGGTCATGGCCAGGGTGCTGCCGGTGATGGTGGTGGCGGCGGCCTTGGCGCGTTCGGCCAGCTTGCGCACCTCGTCGGCGACGACGGCGAAGCCGCGCCCCTGTTCGCCGGCCCGCGCCGCCTCGATGGCGGCATTGAGGGCGAGCAGGTTGGTCTGGTCGGAAATGTCCTGGATCAACTGGGTGATCTGGTTGATCTCATGCGAATGCTTGGAGAGGGACTCGACGGTGGTGCGGAAGGTCTGCTGGCGCTGGTTGATAGTGGCGATGCTGGTGACGAGGGTGTTCAGTTCTTCCTGCGAATGACGGGCTTCGTCGAGGCGATCCTGGGCGACGGCGTTAAGGGCGGCGGCGCGGCCGGAGACATTGACGGCGGTATCGGTCACGGCGGCGCAGGAGACGCTGATGTCGCG
>JAPUEC010000255.1 GCA_027492775.1 Rhodocyclaceae bacterium | reverse complement strand
GAAGTGGTTCACATGGCGGCTCAAATGTCGTCCATGGGGCAGCGCATGACCGAAATGGAATCGGAACTGACCCTGCTGCGTTCGCAGGCCGGAACTGAGCAGAGCGCCGTTCGCGTCGAGCGCACGGCCCAGCAGCAATTGCTTGCCCGCCTCAAAGCCTTGGAGCAGGAAAACGCGACGCTGAAGGAAGATATCGCGCTGTTCGAGCGCCTGGTTCCTGCTGACGGGCTGGAATCTTCCATTCGCATCGAACGCCTCGGCGTTGTTTCCGGCGCCGAGCCGGGGCGCTTCCGTTATCGCCTGCTGGTGGGATTCCAGCCGAGCAAGCAGGAAAAGGAGTTTCGCGGCCGGCTACAGCTCACGGTATTGGCGATGCAAGGCGGCAGGGAAATACAATTGGAATTGCCTTCGACCAAAGAGGCGGATGCCGAATATCTTGTGGAAGTGCGGCATTTTTTGCGCAAGGAGGGAGGGTTTACACTCCCGTCGGGGGCTAAAATCAAGAGCGTGGAAGCGCGATTGATGCAGGGCGGGGCGGTCAAAGCCAGACAACTGGCGAACTATTAGGGAGAGCGAATATGTTCGGTAAGCGTAGCGATAGCAAGCCCCAAGGGCACATCGACAGCCTCATCGGCGCAGGAACGCGCATCGAGGGCAATATCCGGTTTTCCGGCGGTTTGCGCATCGATGGTGAAGTGAAAGGCAATGTCGAAGCGGCGGAGGGGGCCTCGTCCATACTCGTTCTGAGCGAGAAGGCGGTGATCGAGGGGCAGGTCTCCGTTGCGCATTTCGTTGCTAACGGCACCGTGATCGGAACGGTAACGGTGAGCGATACCCTCGAATTGCAATCGAATGCCCGCATCGCCGGCGACGTCGACTATTCGGTCATCGAAATGCATCAGGGCGCCGTCATCGAAGGACGCCTCGTTCATCGCGGCAAGTCGGTGGAACTAAAGCTCGCCGCTTCTAACTAATTCATTTGACCAGTGTGCCCGGCGGCACAGATAATGCGCGGTCTTTATTCAGGAGCCAGCCATGAATGCGGTAGCGGACAATCCCATTAAATTCACCGACAACGCGGCGAACAAGGTTAAGGAACTCATCGAAGAAGAGGGCAACCCCGACCTCAAGCTTCGCGTGTTCGTGACCGGTGGCGGTTGCTCGGGCTTTCAGTACGGCTTTACTTTCGATGAGGAAGTTGCCGATGACGATACGGCGATGCAAAAGAACGGGGTGACCCTGTTGATCGATCCGATGAGCTATCAGTATCTGGTTGGCGCCGAGATCGATTTCACCGAAGGCCTGGAAGGCTCCCAGTTCGTCATTCGCAATCCGAACGCGACTTCCACCTGCGGTTGCGGGTCTTCGTTCTCCGCCTGATTTCAGGGCGCCAACAGCACAAAGGGCGGCTTGGGCCGCCCTTTTGCATTGTGAATGCTGTTTGTGACCCGCCGGTTAGAACAACCCTGGTCGGTGGCGGCTGGCAAGCCCTAATCGAGGATGGCGACGCGCGTGTCGCGTAGAAGGTTGAGCTGATCCAGTTGGGCTTGCGCCGTTGCCTTGAAGCGCGTCATTTGCGCCGCGTCGAGCGGCATGGCGATCGGCAAGGCGACCGAAAGCGGATTGACTTGCTGGTTGCTGATGCGGAATTCGTAATGCAGATGCGGACCGGTGGCCCATCCGGTTTGACCGACAAAACCGATGGTCTCGCCCTGGTTGACGCGGCTGCCTTTTCTTAGGCCCGACGCGAATCCCCGCAAATGGCCATAGGCGGTGGAGTAAGCCCCTTGGTGGCGCAGGACGATCATGTTGCCGTAACCACCCTGCGTGCCGACAAAGTCGACCACGCCGTCCGCCGTGGCGCGTACCGCCGTCCCGGAGGGTGCGCCGTAATCCACGCCTTTATGTGCGCGCCAGTCGCGCAGGATGGGATGGAAGCGCATTGAGAAGCCAGACGTTATGCGGGAGAACTCCAGCGGCGAGCGGAGGAAGGCCTTGCGCAAGCTCTTGCCATCAGCTGCGTAATACCCGCCTTTGCCGTCTTGCTCGAAATAGATTGCGCGCAACGTTCTACCGTTGTTCACAAATTCGGCAGAAAGGATACGGCCCGTACGTGCCGGCTGTCCGCGCAAATAATCCATTTCATAGACGACCGAGAAGCGGTCGCCTTTGCGCAAGTCGCGGTGAAAGTCGATGTCGCTGCCGAAAATATCGGCAAGCTGGGTGGCAATGCTGTCCGGAATATCGCTGGCGTCGGTGGCGGCAAAAAGGGAGGAGCGAATTTCCGCCGCTTTCATCAAGGTATGCCGCTCAAAACGCAGCGCTTGTTCGCCAGCAGTGAGCTTACCTGCTTTTCGTTCGATGACGAGCGCGGCGTCCTTGCCATTCAACGGGAAAATGAGATGGTGCAATTCGCCATCGGCCGAACTCTGAGCGACGACCACTTTGCCCGGCACGAGTTGCCGATGAATTGCTTGAGCGCTCGGGGAGGTGTGGATGAAATTTGCCGCATCGGCGTCCTGGATGCCAAGGCGTGCCAACACCGAGCCGACGGTATCTCCTCTGCGAATGCGTTCTTCTCTGAAGAATGAGTTACCGGCAAGATCCAATGGCCGATAGTTCTTCAATACAAGATTCTCCACCACCGTTTGGATAGGCACATCCCGATCGCTATCGGGAACGACGGCTATGGCAGCCGCCATGCCCAGCGTCGCCACAGCACCTGCAATGCTGAATGACAGGCGATGACGTTTGAGGCGTTCGATGACGGGTTGCGATAGAATGCCGCTCTTTTGCATGGGGTGTTCCGGCGGGAGGAAATCGGCGCAGTTTATCAGATTTTTTGGGCGCCCCCGCCGAATGCCGAGAGAGGTTGATTATGGTGGATACCGAGCACAGCCTGCAGCTGATCAAGCGCGGCTGCGACGAGTTGCTGATCGAAGCGGAGCTGGTTGAAAAGCTCAAGACCGGGCGCCCCTTGAGGATCAAGGCCGGATTCGATCCGACAGCGCCAGATTTGCATCTGGGGCACACCGTGCTCATCAACAAGATGCGCCACTTCCAGGAACTCGGACACCAAGTGATGTTCTTGATCGGTGATTTCACTGGCTTGATCGGCGACCCGACCGGCAAGAACGCCACCCGCCCCCCGCTATCTCGCGAGCAAATCCTAGCCAACGCCGCCACTTATCGTGAGCAAGTGTTCAAGATACTCGATCCGGATAAAACCGAGATTTGTTTCAACTCTTCATGGTTCGACGCGCTCGGCGCTGCCGGCATGATCAAGCTCGCGGCGCAGCACACCGTCGCCCGGATGTTGGAGCGGGACGATTTTTCCAAGCGCTATAGCAGTGGGCAGCCGATCGCCATCCATGAATTCCTTTATCCGTTATGCCAAGGTTACGACTCAGTCGCGATGCGAGCGGATGTGGAGCTCGGCGGAACGGACCAGAAGTTTAATCTCCTGGTGGGGCGTGAGCTTCAGAAGCACTACGGTCAAGCGCCTCAAGTGGTGTTAACGATGCCACTGCTGGAGGGGCTGGACGGCGTCAATAAAATGTCCAAATCGCTTGGCAACTACGTCGGTATCAACGAGCCACCCAAGGAGATTTTCGGCAAGCTCATGTCGGCGTCGGATGAATTGATGTGGCGATACTACGACTTGCTCTCGTTCCGGCCATCTCAGGAAATCGCTAGGCTCAAGAATGATGTTGCCTCAGGGAGGAACCCGCGGGATGTAAAAGTGATGTTGGCCCAGGAAATCGTCGCCCGTTTCCACTCGAAGGCAGCTGCCGATGAGGCGCTTGCAGACTTCGAAGCGCGCTTCCGGCAAGGGGCCCTTCCGGACGAAATGCCTGAAGTGGCGCTTGTCGCCCCTTTGGAAGGGTTGCCGTTGATCCAGGCCCTCAAGCTGGCAGGGCTTACGGCCAGTACCTCCGAAGCGATGCGCATGATCGATCAAGGGGCGGTCAAAATGAATGGGGAGCGTGTGACCGACAAGGGGAAGTTATTGCATTCTGGCGAGGCGGTGGTTTTGCAGATTGGCAAGCGCAAGTTTGCTCGCGTAACGATTAACTGATTGATATTTCGGGAAACTCCGGCTATTTGGGAAGGTGATCCAAAAAAGTTCATTTTGAATCCTTGACGCCTCGCCGAAGGCCTGTATAATGCGCGGCTCACGTCAGTTTTCGTGAACGACAAAGCGATATAAAACAATGGGTTAAGATTGCTTTTGTTCGTTTTATGCAGGTGGTGAAGATTTTTGTGTGATTTGCGCCTCGAGTGCAAATAAGTCGCAAAAAGCCTTGACAAGGAATACAGGGGCTGTAGAATGCGCCCTTCGCTGCAGAACAAGCAGCCAAAACAAGCGCTAAGCGACTGTTTTGAAAGCTCTTTAAAAACTGAACAACCGATAGGTGTGGGTGTTTAGGTGCTTAAGCCGGCTTAGGTTGGCTAAAAAGTATTTAAGCAAACACACGAAGATGTAGGTAAAGAAATTTATTACCATCAACGTTGATTTGCGAGTTTTGAGATTGAACTGAAGAGTTTGATCCTGGCTCAGATTGAACGCTGGCGGCATGCCTTA
>JAPUEC010000254.1 GCA_027492775.1 Rhodocyclaceae bacterium | reverse complement strand
TAAACCCGACAGCCTGCTAGGGCGTGTTCACAATCAGCCGGCGAATTGTCGCCTGATTGTGAACACACCCTATGGCATGATCTCGACGTACTCGTAGACCTCGCAATCCCGTAGCGCCTTCTTCACCGGCAGCGGGGCGCGGGCGTACCAGGCGGCGGGATCGTGGCGGTCGATTTCGCGTCCGAGATGGCGCACCAGTTCGCAAATCGGCTCGACCACGTTGCGGCGGTAATCCTCGTCCTTCTGCACGTAGGCGAGATAGAGGTTCTTCATGCAGTTGCGGCGGCAGAAGTGAAAGGCCTCGCAATCCTCGCAGGGCATGGCGGGATGCGGTTGCAGCGGCGAAGGTCCGAGCCAGTTGGCAATCAGGTCGCCCTGCTGCATTTCGGGCATGTAGAGCAGATCCGGGCAGGGGAAAATGCGCCCGTCGGGCATGACATTGATGAGGTGGGTCGAAACCCGGCATTGCGTCAGCCCGTGGTAAAGCTCCTGCGCCCGCCCCGGCAACACCTTGTTGCGGACGATGCCCATGATGGGAATGATGGGGTAAAGCGTCTCGCTGCTGGCGAAAAAGCGCTCAACCAGCCGCGTCAGCACCGCCTTGCGCTTCTCCACGCCTTCTTCCATGTAGGCGTCGCCAGCGACGAACTGGAAATAGACGTAGTCGAAACTCTGCGCCAGGCCGTCGATTTCCTCGAAGCTGATCTCGGCGTCGCTCCAGGTCATGCGCGCCGTCACGGTGCCGGCGATGCGCGGGCGGATGGCTTCGAGGTTGCGGATCACCTGGCGATAGATGCCGCGGCCGCGATAGCGGTCGGTCACCTGCTCGCCGCCATCGACCGAAATCAGAACGTTGGAGAGGTTCTTGAGGATGGCGTCCGGCAAATCGTCGAGCAGGGTGCCGTTGGTCTGGAGCTGATAGCGGAAATGCGGGTGGCGGCGCATCACCTCGGCCATATAGTCGCGGTTGAGCGTCGGTTCGCCGCCATAGAAGGTGACGTAGATTTCCTTGCCGCCAAGCTGCTTTTCGACGAAGGCATCGAGCTGGTCGAGGCTGTATGAGACATGCGCCTGCGAGCCGACGACCCCGCCTTCTTCCAGCGAACAATAGGTGCACTTGAGATTGCAGCGCAGCGTGGTCAGGAGCTGCAGTTCGACGCGTTCGCCGACGATGGCCGGCACGCTGCCGTCACGCTCGGGCGCCGGAAGCGGGCGCTCGAAACGGACAGGAACCGGAACTGAAGCTTGGTGTGGCATGGCGCGTTCTCCCTGGTGCCGCGTTTTCGGGAAAGCGACCCGGCGGCGGTTTTTTGGGGCGGGAGTTTATCATGGGCAAAACGCCCGGCGCTTCAGCCGTTCCGCGTCAATTCGGCCATGCTGGCCTGCAGCACTTCGAACTCGACCGGCTTGTGATGCACCACCACGCCGCGATTCACCATGCCGCGGATGAGCGCGGGATCGGTGTCGCCGGTGATGATGATGGCCGGCAGCTGCTGCCCGTAGGTTGCCCGAAGCCGCGTGACGACATCGAAACCAGTCTCGCCGCGCAGCAGCCGGTGGTCGGAAATGATCACATCCGGCGCCTCGTTACCCAGCCGCTCCAGCACCTGATCGCCCGATTCCGCCACCACCGGCTGGTGCCCGACGGACTCCAACATGTAGCCCAGCACTTGGCGGATTTCGGGGTTATCCTCGATCAGGGCGACGCGCAAGGTGCGATAGACGGCGGTGGTCTCGTGCTCCACCGTGACCTTGTCGCCGCGCGGCATCTCGATCGCGAACATCGACCCCCCGCCCAGCCGCGATTTCACCCGAATCTGCAGGCCGAGAACCGCCGCCGTCTTGGCGACGATGGCCAGGCCCAGACCGCTGCCGCGATGGCGGGCATCGTCGAGCTGCTTGAACTCCTCGAAAATTTCCGTCGTCTTGTCGGCGGGAATGCCGACGCCGGTATCCCAGACTTCGATCCAGGTCTTGCCGGCATGGCGGCGGCAGCCGATCAGCACCCCGCCGCGCTCGGTATAGCGGATGGCGTTGGAAACCAGGTTGCCAAGGATGCGCGCATAGAGCACGGGGTCGCTGTGAATCACCAGTTCGGCAGGGTGACAGCAAAGCCGCAGGCCCTTGTGCTTGGCTTCCGGGCCGTGCACCGAAACCAGGTTGGCGAGCAGGTCCACCGCCGAAAAATCGCTGGGGTTCGGCGTAACCACGCCGGCGTCGAGCTTGCTCAAATCCAGTAGGTTGGTCAGCAGCTCGTTGAGGTTGCCGACGCAATTCTTCATGTTGTCCAGCAGACCCTTGTCGCCGTCGGCCAGGGTTTTCTTGAACAGGTCGATGTAGAGCGACAGCGCCGAGAGCGGCTGGCGCAGATCGTGGCTGGCGGCGGCGAGGAAGCGCGACTTGGCCTCGTTGGCGCGTTTGGCTTCGTTCATCGCCGTTTGCAGCGCGAGTTCGTCCGCCTTGCGCGCCGTGATGTCCATGACGACGCCCACCAGACGCCCTGCCTGTCTGCCCACCACCGGCAGGATTTCGCCTTCCGCCCGGATGATGCGCGTTTCGCCGGCGCCGGTGACGATGCGGCTGTCGATGGCGTACTTGCGCCGATGATCGAGCGCACCCTGCATCACCGCCTGCACCTCCGCCCGGTCTTCGGGGTGAATATGCGCCATCACGCTGCCGAAGCTCGGCATATAGGTTTCCGGGTCCTCGCCAAAAATCGGGAACATCTGCTGCGACCAGAACACCTTGCCGGTGGTCATGTCCCATTCCCAACTGCCGATGTTGGCGATGCGCTGGGCTTCCGCGAGCGTCGCCTCGCTGCGCCGCAACGCCTCTTCGGCGCGCTTGCGCTCGGTAATGTCGCTGACGATGAGGATGACCGATTCGACATCGTCCTCCGGGCCAAACTCCGGCACTGCTTCGACCGCGAAGTGACGGACGGCGCCCGGAATCGCCAGTTCGAATTCGCCCTTTTCGGTTTTCCCGTTGGAGAAGACCTGATGCAGGAACTCGGCATAAACGGCGCACTGCTCCGGCGGGAGGCCCACTTCTTCGCTCGTCTTGCCGGTAAAGGCTTCCGGCGGCAGTCCGGTGGCGCCCGCCACCGCCCGATTGACGAAGAGATGCCGATGCTGCCGGTCGAAGCGGGCGATCACCGCCGGCACGCCATCGGCCAGGGTGCGAAATTCCTGTTCGCGCCGCCGCAGGTTTTCTTCCACGCGCTTGCGTTCCGCCACCTCGCGCTGCAAATCGGCGGTGCGGATCTGAACCAGAAATTCCAGATGGTCGCGGTGAACGGTGAGCTCCTGTTCGGCGCGGCGCAAGTCGTCCACGTCGATGCTCGAGCCATACCAGCGGAGGATGCGACCGCGAGCATCGCGCTGAGGAATGGCAAGTATCTTGAACCAGCGATAAGTGCCGTCGAATCGACGGATACGGCATTCGATATTGAAATCCCGCCCTTCATGTGCTGTGCTCTGCCACTGCGCCCCAACCGATTCCTGCTCGTCCGGATGAATGAAGTGCAACCAGCCCGCCCCGGCGATCTCGGAGGCGGATGCACCGGTGTATTGGCTCATTTGTGGGCTGCTGTAGTCGCACTGGCCAGCGCGGTCGGAAGTCCAGATGAATTGCGGCAGCGACTCGATGATCATCTTCAGTCGGTCGCGCTGGGCCGCCACCTGGCTTTCCGCCTTTTCCGCCCGCAGCTTGGCGCTCAGCATTGCCTCGGCGATCCACGAACTGAAAAGGCCGCTGGCGAAAAAGACGCCCATTCCCCAGACATCCGCCGATTCGGCAACAGCCAGGCTACCGGTCGGCTCGATCCAGAGCAGTTGGGCGATAAGGGTCGAGAACACGGTCGCTGCGGCACCGGCCCGCCAGCCACCGTACAACGCAGCGAGCATTACCGCCGGATAGAGGGTGATGAAAACGAAGCGCGCCCCCATTTCAGGCAGGAAGGCTTCGCGCACCACGACCGCCGCGCCGACGATGACCGCGGTCATCACATAGCGCTGCTGCACCACCCGCAGGCGTCTTCCGGGCGTAATGCCCTCGATGCCGGATTCGCGCAGCGCCACCCTGGCGGCAATGAACATGTAGATACCACCCAGGTATTGCGTCGCCCGCCCGGTCCAGCCGAGGATGGTTCCCCATGCGGGCTGCAGCATCACGCCGAGGAGACCGATGGCGAGCAGCAACATGGCGAGACCGTACCAGGCGCGGAAGGACGAAGAGCGCAAACGACCGCCATGCAACAACGCCGCCGTCAGGGCGAACATGGCGATGGCCGAGCCAAGAACAAACTGGCGTGCGAGGGTCGTGCCCTGACCCGGGATGAAAAACACCGGAATCCATTCCTGCAGGGCGGCGAAGGTCACGAGCGCGACCGCTGCGAGCACCGACACATAGGCGGCGCCCAGCCAAAGCCCTCGCCGCCCCAGGGTCTCCTTCGAGCGCAGGGACAAGGTCACGCCAGCCAAATGCAACGACGCAGAAATCCAGGCGCAGGTGTTGTAGATGGTGATCGAGGTATTGATATCAGGCGCACCGGGGGCGCCCTTAAAAATGCTCGCCAGGGTGGACACCACGCCGATCATGCTCCAC
>JAPUEC010000253.1 GCA_027492775.1 Rhodocyclaceae bacterium | reverse complement strand
GAAATCGAGCTCAATAATGTTGTTTAGTGTCATTGTGGCTTCAAAGAGCGATGAGTTTTTTGTCCAGCACTAATAATCAGTGAAAAGCAGCACACCAACCGATAGCTCAAAAGCATACACCGGAAAGGTGCCAATGGCTGCTTTGCCACGATTTCGGCAAGGTCCAGAGTCGGCCGGTAGGGGGAGTAAGCTCTCTCCCGTAAGCACCACCCCGGCTTCGAACCCAGATGCCAATGGCAGCTTTGTGACAACACAGCCCAACCGTCACTTTCGGCCAGGAGGTGCCGGTCAGGAGCATTCTCCAAAGCGGACGGGAGAGAACTTCTAAGACAACAAGGTGTCGTAGCCTAGGTCATATCGCCATCGAGCGGACGTTCCAGGCCGCTTCGCGCCCTTTGGCGCGCCGCTCATGTCGAACGTTGATCGCACAGAACCACTGCACATGCCTGTCCACCTGACTTTAAACAACCGACCGACGATTCAACTCAGAAATATTACAATGCTCAAGCTCTATGGTTTTTCGAAGGTCAACGCATTTGCGCGCGGCAAAACCCGCGATCTGCGAGTGCTGTGGGCGCTTGAGGAGATGGGACTTCCGTTTGAACTGGCCGGCATAGACCACCCAGCACACGACCTCAACACGGAAAGCTATCGCCGACTCAGCCCCTTTGAACAGATCCCCTCGATTGACGACGACGGAGTGGTACTTTCCGAATCGGCTGCCATCCTCGTTTACTTGGCCAAGAAGTCCGGGCGCCTGATACCCCCTGACCGCGCCGGCGAAGCACAGGTGATTCGCTGGTGTTTCGCCGCGCTGACGACGGTCGAGGCGCCGCTGCAAAGCCTGATGGTGCTTGACTGGACAGCGGACGGCAGCTGCGACAAGCACCGCGAGTTCTTGGTCGGCTGGGTGAATCGGGTGCTGAGGAATCTGGAGCGCTGGCTCGCTGACCGCGACTTCATCGCAACAGAAGGTTTTACTGTCGCGGACATCTTGATGGCACATGTGCTCTCGGCAGGCATAGCGGACATGGCACTGATCGCACCGTATCCGGGCGTCGCGTCGTATCGCGACCGGTGTCTTGCTCGGCCCGCGTGGGAACGAACCATCGAGGCCTACAGCTCGCGCGTTGAAGCTGGATAACCAGTGTGAAATTGCAGCGCTAAGTGCGGTGCGGCGCAATCCCTCGTTCAAGAGGAGAACCGACGGCAGGACGCCCGGGCCCGCTTAGCTCGGACGTTGAATGGCTGCTCTTCAATACCTCGTCCGACCGCTAAGGGTCCGGAGTTCGCCTTCGACGAAGTGAAAAGCTGCCGTCCGCGGCCTCAGCAAGGCTGAATAGCTGGTAAGCGACAGACTGCTGCCTGACTCCGCGCATCAGACCAACGGCCGGAATGGCCGATGAGCCGGAATTGCCGTTCCGGCAGGTTTCAAAGTGAAGCAGTCCTTCAGGCCTCCTGTCTAGAGAGCGGGTGACCGGCCGGTTATGGCCGAACCCAATCGGATTTCGTTGCTACAGCAGCAATTGCGCATCCACCCCGACGAAACCAACCACTAAATACCGATACCCTAATGAAAAAAAGCCCCGCCGAATGACGGGGCCGGTTGGGATTGGGAGTGTTTTTTAGCCGCGAACCTGGCGGTCATGTTTTTGATGGCGGATGCGGCGCGATTCGCGGTTTTCGGCGGCTTGAATCCGGCGCTGCTCACCGGCGCTGACGGCGCCATCGCGACCGGCGCGGGCTTCGCGGCGGTTGATGCGCGATTCGCCACGCTCCAGCCGTGCGGTTTCGCGATTGGTCAGCTGGCCGGATTGAACGCCTTGCTCGATGCGCTTCTGCTGGTTGATGTTGCGCTGCACGTCGGCCTGGGCACGCTGCGATGAAGCCGAGTTGGGATCGCCGCGCTGGGCGTCGTGTTTTTCGCGGTAGATATCCTGGCTGACCTTGTTCTGCGCCTTGTTGATGCGGGCATTTTCTTCGGCGGTGAGGGTGCCGTCCTTGAGCGCGCGGGCCTGCATTTTCTCGACCTTGCTTTCTTCGCGCTCCAGCCGGGCGGCTTCGCGTGTATTCAACTCGCCGGACTTGAGACCTTGTTCGATGCGTTCCTGCTGGTTGACGTTGCGTTGGATGGTTTCGGTCTGGGCGAAAGCGGCGCCGCAAAGGGCGGAGAAGGCGACGGCCAGCAGCGGGCGGGTAAGGGTCATGATATTTCCTCCTGGGCTTTGGTTCGTTTTAGGCCTGCGGCGACATGCCGAAGAACTACGACGCCATCGTATGAAAAAAACGCTTTCCGGTTCGCAACCGGTTGTTACCGGATGTTGCTGAACGCTGCCGTTTTGACGCTCCGCCGGCGAATTGCACGCCCGCTATTGCTGCGCCACCCAAAGCAGCAGGGCGTCGATCGCCGCCTGGCCGAGCTGGGCGCGGGGATGGTTGATAAGGAAGGTCACGGCGTAGGTCCGGCCATGGCTATCCAGCGCGTAGCCCGATGCCGTCTTGACGCCTTCCAGCGAGCCGGTCTTGATATGGGCACGGCCGCTGATCCCCGAATCCTTGAGGCGTTTTTTCATGGTGCCGTCGATGCCGACCAGCGGCAGGCTGGAAACCAATTCTGGCATCACCGGGCTTTTCCAGGCGTCGAGCAGCAGGCGGTTGAGGCTGTCGGCGCTGATGCGCTCGCGGCGCGAAAGGCCGGAACCGTTTTCCAGTTCCAGTTCGGGGAAGGTGAGGCCACGCCCGTTCAGCCATTCGACGACGCGCTGCTTCGCCCGCTCGGCGGTGGCCGGCGCGCCGCCGTTGCCCAGGGTGAGATAGACCTGTCGCGCCATGACATTGTTGGAAAACTTGTTGATGTCGCGCACCAGTTCGTTCAGCGTCGGCGATTCCTGGCGCGCCAGCACCAGCGCGGCGGCCGGCGTTGGGCCGCTCCGCACCTGGCCGCCGAGTGTGCCGCCCAACTCTTTCCAGAGACTGCGGAAGAGTCCGGCGACCTGGGCGTCGGCGGCCAGCGGCGAGAGGTTGAGTGTCTTTTCTCCGCATTGGGCGGCGAAGTTGCCGGTGAATTCCAGCCGGTTGCCGCCCGCTTCCGGCAGCAGGCGGATGGCGATGCGGTCCTTCCAATCGCTGCCGCACTCGCCGGCGGTCAGGCGCAACTGGTTGTCAGGCCGCAGGCCTTCGCTCGGCGTTTCCTGAATGAGCTGGACGCGCCCGTTTTCCGGGAACAGGGTGAAGCGCAGGGCGCGGAAGTTGATGAGCAAGCCATCCGGGCCGACGTTGTAGGGCCGCATCGGCTTGTCGTCGAAGGCGCCGGGATCGATGGTGGGAACGTCGAAGACGCCGCGGTCGAGCACGACGTCGCCCGCGATGTGCCGCACGCCGCGCTGACGCAACTGGCGCAGCAGCGCCCAGAAATGCTCGATGGCGAACTTGGGATCGCCGCTGCCTTTCAGGTAAAGATTACCGGCCAGACGCCCGTCGAGTGGCGCGGCATCGACCAGCGCTTCGGTCTTCCAGGTATAGGCCGGCCCAAGCAGATCAAGGGCGGCGTAGGTGGTCACCAGCTTCATGACCGAGGCCGGGTTCATCGATTGCCGGGCGTTGTGGGCGACGAGTGGCGCGCGGGCGTCGACCGGTTGCACGACCACGGCAGTGGCGGCGGGCGGAATCTGCGCCGCCTTGAGCGCGGCGGAAACATCGGGCGGTAAGGGCTGGGCCAGCACCGGCAATGCGAGCAGTGAAGCCAGGGCAGAGAATGCGCGGCGCAGCATGCTTCGTTTCAGCGCCTCTCGGCGCAGGACCGGCGGAATTCCGGCGCCGGGCTGCGGCGGTTCGTTTACTGAATCCGTCGGCAGGTTCCGATGCGGCATCGCTTGACGCAATGAAGGGTGCATGACCGTTTCCTCGATGTGGCGTTACTGCCGCCTTTGGAGCGGCGACGGCGTCGATGCGGAGCTTATTCCATTTCCTTGCCGGGGGTGAAGGGGAGGCGTCGATAGGCCTGCAAGCGAGGCTGGCAAATGAACTCACCGTTTCTGTTCGGTCTAATACCAAGACAAGGCACAGTGGCGGCCTTGAGTAACGGCGTAATACACACATGAGCAACCATCGATCACGCTGGATGAACGAAAACCCGGATGCGCTCATTGTGATCACGCCGGAAGGCGCGGTGTCGGAGTGGAATCCGGCGGCGGAGACCATTTTTGGCTACCGCCTAGAGGAAGTCGAGGGCGCCGCCCTTGAAAACCTGATCGTGACGCCGGATGGCCGGCAGGAACAAAAGCGCCTGCAATACGAAGTGCTGATGAACGGGCAGGGCACCTTTGAGGCGACCCGCCGCCGCAAGAATGGCGCGCTGATCTACGTGGACATTTCCGCCAAGGCGCTGCGTGGTGCCGATGGCGAAGTCGATGGCATCCTCCTCGCGGAAAAAGACGTGACCATGCTCAAGGTCATGCGCGACAGCAAACTCATGGAAGCGCGCTTCCGCGACCTGCTCGAATCGACACCGGATGGCATGGTCATGGTCAATCCCACCGGCTACATCGTCATCGCCAACAGCCAGGTGGAACGGCTCTTCGGCTACAGCCCGCACGAGCTGCGCGGCAAGCCGATCGAACTGCTGCTGCCGGAGCGCTTCCGCCACACCCACGTCGGCCATCGTTCCAGCTATTTCGACCAGCCGCGCACGCGCGCCATGGGCGCCGGCCTGGAGCTTTTCGGCCTGCGCAAGGATGGCAGCGAATTCCCGGTTGAGGTCAGCCTGAGCCCGATGCACACCGACGAGACGCCGCTGGTGATGAGCGCCATCCGCGACATCACCGACCGCAAGCGCTTCGAGCGGGCCCTGCAGGAAAAGAATGTCGAACTCGAAAACGCCAACCGCGCCAAAGACCGTTTCCTCGCCAGCATGAGCCACGAGTTGCGCACGCCCTTGAACGCCGTCATCGGCTTTACCGGCACCCTGCTGATGAAGCTGCCGGGGCCGCTCAATGAGGAGCAGGAGCGCCAGCTCACCATCGTTCGCAGTAATGCCCGGCACCTGCTGGCGCTGATCAACGACCTGCTCAATCTCGCCAAGATCGAGGCCGGCAAGGTGGAGTTGGGGCTGGAACTGATCGATTGCTGCGCCGTGGCGCGCGAAGTGGCGACCTCTCTGCAGCCGGATGCCCAGGCCAAGGCGCTGGCCTTGACAGTCGACGTGCCGGAGGGCGAGTGTCTGTTCTACACAGACCCGCGGGCGGTGCGCCAGATCCTGATCAACCTTGCCAATAACGCGATCAAATTCACCGAGCGTGGCGGAGTCGCCATCAAGTTATCCACCGGCCTCATCGCCGGCAAAAACACGCTCGGTATCAGCGTCGCCGATACCGGCCCCGGCATTCGCGCCGAGGAACTGGCGACCCTGTTCGAGCCGTTCGTGCAGGGCCAGGCATCGCGACGCCGTGGCGTCGAAGGTACCGGTCTCGGGCTCCATCTCAGCCGCAAGCTGGCGGAGCTGCTCGGCGGCGAGTTGATCGCGGAAAGCGTCTATGGCACCGGCTCCACCTTCACTCTCGTCCTGACGGAGCAGTGAACATGTCCGCCCGTATTCTCATTGCCGAAGACCACCCCTCAAGCCTCGAACTCATGCGCTACCTGCTCGAAGCCAGCGGCTATAAGACTCTGGTGGCGAAGGACGGTGCCGAGGCGCTGGAAATGATCAGTCGCGAACGGCCGGACCTGATCGTCTGCGACCTGCAGATGCCGAAAATCGATGGCTACGGCGTGCTCGAACGCCTGCGTTCCGACCCCGAATCCCAAAGTGTCCCGATCATCGCGGTGACCGCCTTCTCCATGGTGGGAGACCGTGAGCGTGTGCTTGGCGCGGGATTCGATGGCTACCACTCCAAGCCGATCGAGCCCGAGGCTTTCGTCGCACAAATGGAGCAACATTTGCCGCCCGAATTGCGTGGGCGCAAGTGAGCGCGAGATCATGGCTCTGATTGCGGTCGTCGATGATATGCCGGTCAATCGGGACTTGCTCTCGACGCTGTTGCGCGGCCTGGGACATCAGGTGAACGAGGCCGGGAACGGTGAGGAAGCGCTGGAACTGGTGCGCCGCGAACCGCCAGATCTGGTGGTCTGCGACATCCTCATGCCGGTGATGGATGGCTATGAGTTCGTCCGGCGGCTGCGCGCCGACCCGGAAGCTGCCGACATTCCGGTCGCCTTCCTCACCGCCTACTACCTGGAGGACGAGGCGCTGAAGTTGGCGCGCGCCTGCGGCGTCGATGAAATCATCACCAAGCCGTTCGAACCGGAGCAGATCGTCGAGATGCTCGGCCGGCTGCTTAATTCGCCGCCGGTGCGGCATGCCACGGCGCGCCGGCCCTTTGACGATGAACTCGACGAACTCGACCGCACGCATTTGCGCTTGATGACCGACAAGCTTTCCGAGAAAGTGGATGAGCTGCAGGACTCCAACCGCCGCCTCTCCGCCCTGGTTGATCTCAATTTGCAACTGGCCTCGCAAAGCAGCAGTCCGCTGCTACTCGAAAACGTTGGCAATGGCGCCAGGGCCTTACTCGGTGCGGCGCTGGGTTGCATCGCGGTCAAGGGCACCATGCACGACCATCTGGCTTACGTCGGGTATAGCGGCCTCGACGCCGCCACCACCTCCGAGCTCGGCGGGTTTCGCATCGAAGACGGCATCCTGGGGACGGTGATGACGGAGCGCCAGTCGCGCGCGGAGGTGATCGACCCGCCCGATGCGGCGCTGCTTGGCCTGCCCGCTGGTTATCCGGAAGTACGTAATTTCGTTGCGGCGCCGGTCATGTCGCTGACCGCCACTTACGGCTGGATCTGTCTCGTCAACAAGATCGACGGGGACCACTTCACGGCGGACGACCAGCACCTGCTCGGCATCGTCGCGGCGCAGGCCGGGCGCATCTACGAGAACGGCAGCCTCTACGCCAAGATCGACCGCCACGCCAAGGCGCTGGAAAAGGAAATTGTGGACCGCGAACGCGTGCAGCGTCAGCTTGCTGCCCAGTATGCGGTGGCACGGCTGTTGGCGGAAGCGGAGAATTTCCAGGACGCGAGTTCGCGCCTGCTGACGACGATTTGCGCCGATCTTGGCTTTGCCGCCGGCACCCTGTGGGCGGTGGACGAGGACAAGGCGGTGTTGCGCTGCATTCAAGGCTGGTGCACACCCGAGAGCCTATGCGGCGATTTCGTTGCCGACACTCAGAAGCTCCTCCTCACTCCCAGCGCCGCGCTGACCGGAGATGCCTGGCGGGAAGGAAAACCGGTGTGGATCAACAATGTCACGGAAGTACCGGAATTCGCCCGCAGACGGCAGGCGGCGCAAGCCGGGTTGTGCTCGGCGGTGGCGCTGCCGATCTCCGTCCGGGGGCAGGTAGTGGGCATGATCGATCTTTTCCGGCGCGAGGCGGGCGAGGCGGATGTCGGACTCCTTGCCACCTTGTCCGCCATTTGCGGCCAAATCGCGCAATTCTTTGACCGCGAGGAGCAGCAGCGGCGCATCTTGCGTCTGACCCGCGTCTATGCGGTGCTGAGCGGCATCAACGCTGCCATCGTCCGCATCCGCGACCGCCGCGAGTTGTTCAACGAAGCCTGCCGCATTGCCGTCGAGGATGGCCATTTCGGCATGGCCTGGATCGGCGAGGTCGATGCGGCGGCCGGGCTGGTGATCCCGGTCGCTTCCGCTGGCGTTAATCCCGGCAGCGCTACGGTGCCAGTGCGAATCGATGAGGACACGCCGCTCGGCCGCGCATTGCGCGATTTTCAGCCAGTGGCGATCAATGACCTCAGCCAGGGCTTACCCTGCAACGTGCGGGCCATGGAAGCGCTGAGCCGCGGCTTTCATTCGTTGGTGGTGTTGCCGCTGGTGGTCGAGCGCAAGGCCGTCGGCCTCATCGTCCTTTACGCCAATGAGGCAGATTTCTTCACCGGCGAGGAACTGGTGCAGTTGACCGAGCTTGCCAGCGACATCTCTTTTGCCCTCTCCTACATCGACAAACAGGACGCCATCGCCTATCTCGCCTATTACGACGTCCTCACCGGATTGCCCAACCGCAGCCAGTTGCACGAGCGGCTGTCGATGACGCTGCGGGATGCGAAGCGGAATCCCGATGAGAAGGTCTGTGTCTTCATGTGCAACATCAATCGCTTCCGCCACATCAACGATACATTCGGGCGGCATGTCGGCGACCAATTGCTATACGAAGTGGCGCAGCGCCTCAAGGCAATCTGGCCGGATTCCTCCAGCCTGGCGCGCATTCCAGTGGATTACTTCCTCGGACTGGTCACCACCCAGCGCGATCCGTCCGAAGTGGTCCAGATCCTCGAATCCAGTATCCGCCATGCGCTCGAGCAGCCTATCGTCGTCGGCGATCATGAAATCCTGGTTTCGGTTTCGGCGGGATTCTCGGTTTATCCCGGCGATGGCAACGATGCCGACACCCTGCTCAAGAACGCCGAAGCCGCCCTGCGGCAGGCGCGCACCGTCGGCGGTTCCAGCCTTTTCTACCGCCCGGAAATGAACGCGCTCATCGCTCAGAACCTGCAATTGGAGAACCGCTTGCGCGGCGCGGTGGCGCGCGAGGAGTTCGTCCTCTACTACCAGCCGAAGATTTCCGGTGCGACCGGCACCTTGACCGGTCTTGAAGCGCTCATTCGCTGGAAGCCATTTAGTGGGGAAGTGATCCTCCCTTCGGAATTCATCCCCATGCTGGAGGAAACCGGCCTCATCCTGCAAATCGGCCAATGGGCAATCCGCCAGGCGATTTCCGATGCGGCGCGCTGGCGCGAACAGGGCATCACGCCGCCACGTATCGCCGTCAATGTCTCGGCCATTCAGCTCCAGCAGGACGGCTTTGTCGATTCGGTACGCAGCGCCCTGGCGGGTGCCAATGGCCAATCGGCGGGCATCGACATCGAATTGACCGAGAGCATGCTGATGTCGGACATCACCACCAATATCGCCCGCCTCAACGCCATCCAGGACATGGGCGTCGGCATCGCCATCGACGACTTCGGTACCGGCTATTCCTCGCTCGGCTACCTGGCAAGGCTTCCGGTCAATGCCCTCAAGATTGACAGCTCCTTCGTGAACGCCATGATGGATAGTTCCGAAAGCGCCGCCATCGTCACCGCCATCGTTTCCATGGCGCATTCGCTGCATCTCAAGGTGATCGCCGAGGGCGTCGAGACCGAAGGGCAAGTGAATTTCTTGGCGGATCTCGACTGCAACGAGTTGCAGGGCTACCTCATCAGCCGGCCGCTGCCGGCCGATAGGATGATGGAATTCCTGCGGCATCCGCCGCCCTTCGCGTCGGCGCATTGATTTGTGCGTCAGCGTACCGACCGGCCGGGCGCTTCCGCCTAGCCTGAAACCTCTCCCGGCAGGAGATTACTGTGGCGACAGGTTCCCGGGCCCTTTGGAAAGGGGCCATCAGCTTCGGATTGGTGCACATCCCCGTGGCGCTGCACTCGGCGACCCGCGAGGCCGGTCTCGACTTCGACTGGCTCGACAAGCGCAGCATGGACCCGGTGGGCTACAAGCGCATCAACAAGAAGACCGGCGAGGAAATCGGCAAGGAAAATATCGTCAAGGGCCTCGCCTACGAGAAGGACCACTACGTGATTCTCTCGGATGAGGAAATCAAGGCGGCGCTGCCTAAGAGTACCCAGACCATCGAGATCGAGAGCTTCGTCGCAGCCGGAGAAATCCCGCTCGTCTATTTCGAGCGTCCCTATTACCTGGTGCCGGTCGGCAAAGGGCAGAAGGTCTATGCCCTGCTGCGCGAAACCTTGAAGCAGGCCGGGCGCGTCGGCGTTGCCCGCGTCGTCATCCAGACCAAGCAGCACTTGGCCGTATTGCTGCCGGAAGGCCGCGCCTTGCAGTTGATCCTGCTGCGCTGGGCGAGCGAAATCCGCTCCGCCGAAGACCTCGATTTGCCCGCCGAAGGCGCCAAGGCCGCCGGCTTGAACGAGCGCGAGCTCGACATGGCCATGCGCCTGGTCGATGATCTGGCCGCGACATGGGAGCCGGAAAAATTCGAGGATTCCTTCGCCGCCGAGGTGATGGCGCTGGTGGACGAAAAAGTGAAGGCGGGCGAGATCAAGACCGTTTTCCAGCCGGAAGAAGCGGCGGAGGGCGGCGGCACAGCCGATGTTATCGACCTCACCGAACTCTTGCGGCGCAGCCTGCGCGGCGACGATGCCGGTGCCGCCAAGCCGGCCAAGGCGCCTGCCGCTAGCCGGTCGGCCGAAAAGCCGGCGACCAAGCCCGCTACCAAAGGCGCGGTGAAACCCAAGGCTGCCGCTAGGCCCGCTGGCAAAGCTGAACCCGCCGCCGAAAAAACGCCGCCCGAAAAAGCCCCGCCCAAGCGCCGCCGCGCATGAATTCAATGAAAGCCAGCGACCCTCTTGCCACTTACAAGCAGAAGCGCGATTTCGGCATCACCCCGGAGCCGGCCGATGCCCAACCGGAAGCCCGTGCCGCCTTGTCCTTCGTCATCCAGAAGCACGCGGCGCGGCGTCTGCATTACGATTTCCGCCTCGAACTCGACGGCACGCTCAAGAGCTGGGCGGTGCCCAAGGGCCCGAGTTTCGACCCGACGCAGAAGCGCATGGCCGTGCACGTCGAGGATCACCCGCTTTCCTACGCCAATTTCGAGGGCGTCATCCCGCCCAAGCAATACGGCGCCGGCACCGTCATCGTTTGGGATCGCGGCTGGTGGGAACCCATCGGCGATCCGCGCAAGGCCTATCGCGAAGGCCACATGAAATTCCGGCTGCACGGAGAAAAGCTCCATGGCGCCTGGGCGCTGGTGCGCATGCGCACCGACCCGGAGGAGCGCCAGGAGCACTGGCTGTTAATCAAGGAGCGCGACCAGGCGGCGCGGCCGGAAGCGGAATACAGCGTCGTCGAGGCCCTGCCCGACAGCGTGTTGAAGCAGCTGCCCAAGGCGGCGGCCAAGTCGGACATTCCCACCGGCGCCAAGAAGGCGGCGCTGCCCGACAAGCTGGCGCCGCAACTCGCCACCCTGGTCGAGCATGTGCCGGTCAGCGGCCAGTGGTCCTACGAACTCAAGTTCGACGGCTACCGCATCCTCGCCCGCATCGAGGGCAAGGAAGTGCGCCTGATCACCCGCAACGGCAACGACTGGACCGCCAAGCTGCCCGAGCTGGCGGCGGCGGTGGCGGAACTGAAGCTCGATGCCGCTTGGCTCGATGGCGAAATCGTCGTTCTCGACGCCGAGGGCAAGCCTGATTTCGGCGCTCTGCAAAACGCCTTCGGCGACGAGCGTACCGCCGCCGTGCGCTACTTCGTCTTCGACCTGCCCTTCCATGGCGGCCACGACCTGCGCCAAGTGCCGCTCGCCGAGCGGCGAAAACTGCTCGAAGCCCTGCTGCAAAAGGCACCCGAGCGCATCCGCTTCAGCGCCGATTTCGAGGCGAGCGCCAAGGACATCCTCCAGAACGCCTGCCGCCTAAAGCTCGAAGGCATCATCGGCAAGCGTGTCGACCGCCCCTACGTTTCCGGCCGTTCCAACGACTGGATCAAGCTCAAATGCACCCAGCGCCAGGAGTTCGTCATCGTCGGCTACAGCGATCCTCAAGGCTCGCGCGTCGGCTTCGGCGCGCTGCTCCTGGCGGTGCATGACGAGGCCGGGCGGCTGCGCTACGCCGGCCGCGTCGGCGCCGGGTTCGACGATACCAATCTCGCCGCCTTGAAACAGAAGCTGGCGGCGCTGGCGGTGGAGCGCACGCCGCTTTTCGAGCCGCCCAAGGAAGCGCGTGGCCATTGGGTGAAGCCGCAACTGGTGGCGGAAGTCTCCTTCGCGGGCTGGACGCGCGAAGCGGTGCTGCGCCACGCCGTCTTCCATGGCCTGCGCGACGACAAGCCAGCCGCCGCCATCATCCGCGAAGCGCCCAGCGAACCCTCCAACGAGAAAACCAATCCGCCCGTGAAACCCGCCGCCAAATCCCGCCAGAATGCCGCCCCGGCCATTGCCGGCACCCGCATCACCCACCCCGAACGCATCATCGATGCCAGCACCGGGCTGACCAAGCTCGGGCTGGCCAATTATTACCAAGCCGCCGCCAAATACATGCTGCCGCACCTTGCCCGCCGCCCGGTGGCCGTCATCCGTGCGCCCGATGGCATCGGCGGCGAACTGTTCTTCCAGAAGCACGGCGAGGCGGCGATTCCCGGCGCCAAGCAACTCGACCCGGCCTTCGACCCCGGGCACCCGCCGCTGCTTGAAATCGCCTCGGTGGAGGCGCTGCTCGGGGCGGTGCAGATGAACGTGATCGAGTTCCACACCTGGAACGCCACCACCAGCAACATCGAAAAGCCGGATCGTGTCACCTTCGACCTCGACCCGGGCGAGGGCGTGCAATGGCCGACCATGCAGGAGGCGGCCGAACTCGTGCGCGCCTTCCTCGACGAGCTGGGTTTGAAGAGTTTTCTCAAAACCAGCGGCGGCAAGGGCTTGCATGTGGTGGTCCCGCTGACGCCGCGCGACGATTGGGACACGGCCAAGGATTTTTCCAAGGCGGTCACCGAGCATCTCGCCGCCGTCCTGCCCGGCCGCTTTTCGGCCAAGAGCGGGCCGCGTAACCGGGTGGGCAAGATCTTCGTCGATTACCTGCGCAACGGCCGGGGCGCCACCACCGTTGCCGCCTTTTCCGCCCGCGCCCGACCTGGCATGGGCGTCTCCATTCCCTGCGCCTGGGACGAGCTGCCGACGCTCACCGGCGGCGCGCACTGGACGGTCGCCACCGCCGAGGAACGCCTGGCCTCCGCCGACGACCCCTGGGCGGATTACGCCAAGACCAAGCAAACGCTAACCGCAGCCCGCAAGAAGCTGATGCCGTTAAAATGAAAGCGGCTTGCTTTCCGGCGAGTGGTGTTGGCCGGCTAATTGACGCTGTGTGAAAGGAAATTCGAATGTCCTCACGTTTGAACCTCGCGGCCCTCTCGGCCTGCCTTTGCCTGGCCTTGCCGGCGATTGGGGCGACCGTGGAGCTCTCGGCGGAAGCGGGCGTTTCCGCCCCCAACGACTTGCTGCGGGCGACGGTGGCTGCCGATGTGACCGGCGCCACCCCGGCCGAAGTGGCACGGCGCTCTAACAGCGCCATCGCCGACGCGCTGAAGACGGCGAAGACCTATTCGAGCGTAAAGACGCGCACCGGCGGCGCCCACACTTACCCCGCATACAGCAGCAAGGGCAAGATCGAAGGCTGGCAGATGCGCTCGGAACTGCAGCTCGAATCCCGCGACCCGGTCGCGCTGGGCGAACTGCTCGGCAAACTGCAGACGTCGCTGGTCATGGGTGGCCTCTCGGCCGTCCCGGCACCGGAAACCCGTGCCAAGGCCGAGGAGCGGGCCATGCTCGACGCTATCGCCGCCTTTCATGCCCGCGCCAAGGTCATCGCCGGTGCCTTCGGCAAGCCCTACAAGATCAAGACTCTGAACGTGGCGTCGCAGGGTGGCCAAGTGCGGCCGCTATTAGAGCAGCGCATGACGATGGCCAAAGCGGCGCCGATGCCGGTCGAGCCGGGTGAATCGCAAGTCACCATTGTCGTCTCCGGGCAGATTGAAATCCCCGATTGAAGCCGCTTTCCCCTTGGCGCTGTCGCCAACCGAACCTCAGGAGCTGACATGACCGCTTTCATCCTTGGCCTGGTGCTGTTTCTCGGCGGCCACTCGCTGCGTATCTTCGCCGACGACTGGCGCAATCGCCAGGTCGCCCGATTGGGTGAGAAGCGCTGGAAAGGGCTCTACACCGTCGTGGCCTTGGCCGGGTTTGCGCTGCTCGTCTGGGGCTTCTCCATGGTACGCCACGATTCGACGCCCATTTGGACACCGCCGCTCTGGTCGCGTCATCTGGCGGCGCTGCTGACATTGATCGCCTTCATCCTGATCGTCGCCGCCTACATTCCCGGCAACCATTTCAAGGCCGCCCTCGGGCATCCGATGGTGGCCGGCGTCTGGCTCTGGGCGCTGGCGCATTTGCTCGCCAACGGCCGCCCGGCCGACTTGGTGCTATTCGCCGCCTTCTTCATCTGGGCGACGGTTGACTACGCCTCGCTGCGACAGCGCGACGCCCGCGGCGGCGTGCGCTACCCGCCGGGCACCATCGGCCGCACGGCGCTCGCCACCCTCATCGGCGCCGTGCTTTGGGCGGCGTTCGCCATGTTCCTGCACGCCTGGCTCATTGGCGTTCGGCCTTTTGGCTGAGGCGTGACGATTTTCCGAGTTTCCGTAATTGATGATTGATTTCCGATAGCGCGCTGCGCCAACAACGCTACGATTTCTTCAAACTGTCGCCGTTCGGCCAGAAGAGGCCTATCGCTAGCAAGGAATTATCTTTCGTGTATTGTCTGCACGTCCTTCATTAGCGGACGATCTTCGTCACGTTCAAACAAACCTTATCTGGTCCAGGGGCGTTAAGATCACCGTCGATCAGCAGCCGTTAACAACTTCTTTACGATCTGCCTTCATATTTCTACCCCTTTTTTTCGTCCGTTGCCCTAGCCTAGAGTTATCGGGAAAGGAGGTGAGCTATGGTTGGCGACAGGCAAATGGCAGGTTCAAAAACGTATGCTTGGGCCCTAGCCGCCTGCCTGCTAACGGCGGGGATCGTTGCTCCGTTGCAGCGCGTTCTCGACTTGCCCAACATCGTAATGCTGTTCCTGCTTACGGTGTTTTTGGTGGCTCGTTGGCTTGGCCGGGGGCCAGCGGTGATGGCCACCTTCCTGAGCGTGGCGCTTTTCGATGTCTTCTTTGTTCCGCCCCGGTTCTCTTTTGCGGTTAGCGACGTCCAGTATCTGGTGACTTTCGCCGTCATGCTGGCGGTCGGGTTGGTGACGGCTGAGCTAACCGCAGGACTCAAGCATCAGGCGGAAGTTGCGCAGCAGAAGGAACGTTATGCAACTGGCCTCTACGAGCTGGCCCGAGAGTTGGCCGGTGCCATCAGTCATGAACAACTGGAAAGCGCCTTGGGCCGGTACCTCACTGGCTTCGGCTTCCAGGCGACGCTCCATCTTCTGGACGACAAGGAGCAACTGCCTTCGCTTGCCGGCAAGACGCTGCCGCTGCGCCTCGCGTTAATGGCCATTTCCCAGGGAAAACCGGTGGAAATGAACGACACCGGCGACATCTCCCAACTCGTCATTCCCTTGAAGGGGCCGCTTCGGGTGCGTGGCGTCATGATCGTGGCAGCCGCCGATCCAGCCAATCTGACGATGGATCGCCAACTTCTCGGAACGGTGGCTTCCCTGGTCGCCTTAACCGTGGAGCGGCTCCATTACGTCGAGGTGGCCCAGGCCAGCCAGATCGAAGTGACTTCGGAACGTCTGCGCAGTTCGGTTCTCTCCGCTCTTTCCCACGATCTCCGCACTCCTTTGACCGCCCTGGTAGGTATGGCCGATTCGCTTGCCCTGAGCCGCGAAGCCCTGGGCGAGACGACCCGCAGCTTAGCCACCAGCATCCGCGACCAGGCGCACGCCATGGGCCGCCTCCTCGGCAATCTTCTCGATATGGCCCGCCTCCATGCAGGCAAAATCCGGCTGCGCCGGGAATGGCAGCTCTTCGAAGATGTCATCAGCGCCGGCCTCCATCTCCTGCGTCCCACATTGGGGAATCGCCCCATCCAGGTCATCTTGCCGCCAGACCTGCCCCTGGTGGAATTCGATGCGGTGCTCCTGGAGCGGGTGGTTTGCAACCTGGTGGAGAACGCGGCCAAGTATTCCCCGGCAGGCTCGTCTATCGAAATCCGTGCTTTCGTGGAAGGCGACGAAGCCGCAATTTCCGTCTGCGACCGTGGCCCGGGATTCCCGACGGAGCAATTGGAGCGCGTATTCGGCCTGTTCGAGCGCGGGCAAGCCGAGTCTTCCGTCCCGGGGGTGGGCCTGGGACTGGCCATCAGCCGTGCCATTTTGGAAGCCCATGGCGGGGCCATCACTGCCGCCAATCGGCCCGAAGGAGGTGCCTGCGTAACCCTGCGGTTGCCCTTGGGAATGCCGCCCGCCATTGAAGCCGAACCGCCTGAAATCGGAGAGGAGACGAAGTCGTGACCCTCGAAACCAATGTGTTGCTGATTGAGGACGAGCCCCAGATCCGGCGCTTCGTGCGTTCCGCCCTGGAGAGCGAGGGCTGCCGGGTCTTCGAAGCGGAGAACGGGCAGCGGGGCCTGATCGAAGCTGGCACCCGTAAGCCCGACCTGCTGATCGTGGACTTGGGCCTGCCCGACATGGATGGGGTGGAGGTTATCCGTGACTTCCGCAGCTGGTCGGAGGCGCCAATCCTCATTCTTTCCGCCCGCAGCGACGAGGAGGACAAGGTCGAGGCCCTGGATGCCGGCGCTGATGACTATCTCACCAAGCCCTTTGGCGTGGGTGAGCTGGCGGCCCGTGTACGGGCGCTTCAGCGCCGCCGGCTAAAGGGAAGCGAGGCGTCGCCCAAGCTCAGTTTTGGGGAAGTTGAACTGGATCTTTCCCGGCGCCTGGTGTTTAGGGAAGGTAAGTCGATCCATATGACCCCCATCGAGTACCGCCTCCTGAGCGTTCTTGTCAGCAATACCGGAAAGGTCATGACCCACCGCAGTCTTATGCGGGAGGTCTGGGGGCCGAATCATGGAGAGAGCGGCCATTATCTGCGCGTCTATATGAGCCACCTGCGGCAGAAGCTGGAAACCGACCCGACGCAGCCCGTTCATTTCCTCACCGAGACCGGGGTCGGTTACCGGTTCCAGGCATGAAACGCGGAGAAGCATTCATGCAAAACTCCAAGGGCCGCACGGCGGCACTCGCCCTGGCGGCGCTCGGCGTCGTCTATGGCGACATCGGGACCAGCCCGCTTTACACCATGAAGGAAATCTTCGGCGGCGAGCATTATCCGGTGCCCATCACGCCGGAGAACGTTCTCGGCATGTTGTCGGTGATTTTCTGGTCTCTGATTGTGGTGATCTCGGTGAAGTACGTGCTCTTCATCATGCGCGCCGACAACAAGGGGGAAGGCGGGATCATGGCCTTGATGGCCCTGGTGCTGCGGGGCCTGGAGAATCGCCCGGTACTCGCCTCGTCCCTCATGATGCTCGGGCTTTTCGGGGCGGCTCTGTTTTATGGAGATAGTGTCCTGACGCCGGCCATCTCGGTCCTGTCCGCGGTGGAAGGACTGGAAGTGGCAACCCCGGCCTTCAAGCCTTACATCGTGCCCATCTCGCTCTGCATTCTGGCCGGTCTGTTCATCGTCCAGAAGCATGGTACTGCCCGGGTCGGGAGTCTTTTCGGGCCGGTCATGGTCGTCTGGTTCGCGGTTCTGGGGCTGTTGGGAACCCTCCAGATTGTTCATCACCCCATCGTTCTGTCTGCCCTTGACCCCCGGCATGCCGCCACCTTCTTCCTTGCCGACCCTGTACATGCCTTCTTTTCCTTGGGCGCCGCTGTCCTGGCATTGACCGGTGGGGAGACCCTCTATGCCGATATGGGGCACTTCGGCCGCAAGCCCATCCAATACGCTTGGTTCGGTATCGTGTTGCCAGGACTAGTGCTCAACTACTTCGGCCAGGGAGCGCTTCTTCTGGACAACCCGGCGACTATCGAAAATCCTTTTTACTTGATGGCCCCGACTTGGGCGCTCTATCCCATGGTGGGTCTGGCCACTGCCGCCACCGTGATCGCTTCGCAGGCGGTCATTTCCGGCGCCTATTCCATGACCCAGCAGGCGATCCAGTTGGGTTATGTTCCCCGCTTCGAGATCCAGCACACTTCTGAGCGGGAGATCGGCCAGATTTATTTGCCGGGGATCAACTGGGCCTTGCTCGTAGCGGTCGCGGTGCTGGTGGTGTGGTTCGGTTCCTCCTCCAAACTAGCAGCGGCCTATGGCATTGCCGTGACCGGCACCATGACCATCACGACCATCTTGAGCTTCGTGGTGGTACGCAACGTCTGGCGCTGGAGTCTGCCGATCAGCCTTGTCGTGGTGGGTTTCTTCCTGGCTGTGGATTTGGCCTACTTCTCGTCCAACCTGAGCAAGATTCATCAGGGAGGCTGGTTTCCCCTGGCCCTCGGCGTATTAATCTTCACCGTCATGACCACTTGGAAGCGGGGCCGGGAGCTATTGACCTCGCGTCTGTCAGAGAACTACCTCTCCATCGGCGATTTCATCACTAGCACGGCCAATTACGCTGTCCCCAAGGTGCCCGGAACGGCCGTTTTCCTGATGCCCCTGCCCGATGTGACGCCCCATGCCTTGTTGCATAGTCTCAAGCACTATAAGTGCCTCCATGAGCGCATCGTGCTGGTATCGGTCCAGGTGTTTGATGTGCCCGTCGTTCCGGATGTCGATCGAGTTGAGGTGAAGCTGCTTGGGTCCAACGTCTGGCGGGTCATCGTCCAGTATGGCTTCAAGGAGGATCCTGACATTCCGGCAGCGTTTGATTTTTGCAAGGAGAATGGCCTGGAAATCGACATGATGGACGCTTCCTTCTTCCTCGGCCGCGAAACCTTGATCCCGAAACTGGACTCCGACCTGGCTTTCTGGCGGGAAAAGCTGTTCGTCACCATGTTCCGCAATGCCGGCAGCGCCGCAAGCTACTTCAAGCTGCCGCCAAACCGGGTGGTGGAACTGGGTACGCAGATCGTTCTGTAGAAGGTTTCTAAGGCCGCTTGACCTTCAAAAGCAGATGCATGACGCTATGGAGTTGAATTCCCACTTAGGATCGTGTAGCGACAGTAAGCTCTGTTAATGTGGTTGGCAGGCAATCATTCTGGTATTCCGGATTGCATCGTACCTTTGGCGAATCAATCAAGGACTGCGGATAGCCAATCTCTAAGTCCGTTGCCCATCGCTAAAACGGTGCTTTCCTTTTGGTTTGCCAAGGCAGGATTCGGCTTTGCCATGCCGCCTCCCGTATACTTGCGGATTAATGGGAGAAAACGGTGCAGCAGAGGAAAGCCCGGCTCCAGGCGATGGGTTGCCTGGTGATCGCCATGGCGTTATGGGGCAGTTCATTCATTGCCTTGAAATTGGCCTTCGCCGAGTTGCCGGCGCTTTGGGTAATCTTCGCGCGCATGGCGCTCGGCAGCCTGGTATTCCTCGGCGCCTGGCACTGGTGGGCGCCGGCACGTCCGGAGTATCGTGCCGGCGACTGGAAATTCCTGCTCGGGCTGGCGGTCTGCGAGCCGTGTCTCTATTTCGTGTTCGAGGCGCTGGCGCTCCAGCACACCAGTGCCGCACAAGCCGGCATGATCACGGCGCTGTTGCCCTTGCTGGTGGCGGTGGGCGCCTTCGTCTTTCTGCGCGAGCGTATCAGCCGGACCTGCCTGGCCGGATTTCTGATGGCGGTGGTGGGCGCCGTCTGGCTGAGCCTGGGCGGCGAAGCGGACAGGCATGCGCCTCAGCCGCTGCTCGGCAACTTCCTTGAATTTCTCGCCATGCTTTGCGCCATGGGTTACATCCTGACGCTCAAATATCTTTCCGAGCGCTATTCCACCTTCTTGCTGACCGCGATGCAGTCCTTCGTCGGCGCGATCTTCTTCCTGCCACTGGCGCTATGGAGTGCGCCGGTGCCGCAAACGGTCAGCCTGCCGGTGCTGGGCGCGGTGGTTTACCTGGGCGTGGCGGTGACGGTCGGCGCCTACGGGCTTTACAACTTCGGGGTCAGCCGACTTTCCGCGAGCCAGGCGTCGGCGTTCATTAACCTCATTCCGCTCTTCACCTTGTTGTTCGCCGTGCTGTTGTTGGGCGAGCGGCTGACTTTTCAGCAGGTGCTGGGCGCGGTGTTGGTCTTTGCCGGCGTCGCGCTGAGCCAGTGGCGGAGCGCACCGCCGCCGCTGGCGGCAGGTGTGCTGGATTAGTTTCGGCCGCCGCGGTCAGGCGATGAGCGCAACGGCCTTGATCTGAACCCACACCTGCCGACCGGGCTCGATGGCGAGGGCGGCGGCGGAGCGGCGGGTGAGCCGGGCGACGATGGACGAGGCGCCGACGGCGAGGCGCACCAGTGCCACGGCCGGATGCGTTTCATCGGCCACTTCGGCCACGGTGGCCGGCAGCACGTTGAGAAAACTCGTGCCGGCGGTCTCGGCGAGCGCAATGCTGACGTCGCGCGCCAGGATGCGCAGCCGTACGTTG
Organism: Rhodocyclaceae bacterium; assembly: GCA_027492775.1. Classification (GTDB taxonomy): domain Bacteria; phylum Pseudomonadota; class Gammaproteobacteria; order Burkholderiales; family Rhodocyclaceae; genus UBA1934. Next base: position 13,262 of record JAPUEC010000253.1, on the reverse strand, counting down.
CGGCCGAGCGGAGTACCGTCGTCGCGCACCCAGAGGTCGCCGCCGGGAAAGGCGACCCGCACCAGATGCCATTCTTCGTCGCGTTCGATCACCGTGCCTTCGAGCACCACGCCGGCGTCCTCGCCGAGGCGAATGGGCAGGTCGATGCGGGCCAGCGTTTCCGCCAGCGGGCCGCTTGCGACCACTCGGCCCCCTTCCAGCACGACGATATGGTCAGCCAGCCGCGCCACCTCGTCCGGGGCGTGGCTGACGTAGAGCATGGGGATGTCGAGTTCGTCGTGCAGGCGGTCGAGGTAGGGCAGGATTTCGTTCTTGCGCGCCTGATCGAGCGCCGCCAACGGCTCGTCAAGCAGCAGCAGTTCGGGGCTGGCGAGCAGGGCGCGGGCGATGGCAACGCGCTGGCGCTCGCCGCCAGAGAGCTTTTCCGGCATCCGGGACAGCAATTGGGCGATGCCGAGCAGTTCGACCGCTTGTTCCAACGCTACCCTGCGCGCCGCCGGCGGCAGACGCTTCCAGCCATAGCGCAGGTTCTCGGCGACGCTGAGGTGAGGGAAGAGGCTCGCTTCCTGGAAGACCATGCCGATGGGTCGGCGATGCGGGGGAAGGAAGGTGTTTTCGTCTTGCCAGATGGCGTCCTTGACCCGCAAGTGCCCTCTGGTGGCGCGCTCCAATCCGGCAAAGCAGCGCAGCAGACTGCTCTTGCCGGAGCCGGAAGGTCCGAACAGCGCCGTGACGCCTCGGCTCGGCAACTCCAGCGCGACGTCGAGCGAAAAGCCCGGATAGCCGAGCTGGAAGCGGGCGGCGATGCTCACAGCAGCCTCCCGCGCCGCGGCGTGAGGGTGTAGAGCGCCAGCAGCACCAGGAAGGAAAAGAGCAGCAGGCCGCCGGCAAGCCAGTGCGCCTGCGCGTATTCCATGGCCTCGACGTGATCGTAGATCTGCACCGACACCACGCGCGTCTTGTCCGGAATGTTGCCGCCGATCATCAGCACCACGCCGAATTCGCCGACGGTGTGAGCGAAGCCGAGAATGGCGGCGGTGATGAAGCCGGGCCGGGCGAGCGGCAGGGCGATGCTGAAGAAGCGATCCCAAGGGCCGGCGCGCAAGGTGGCGGCGACTTCGAAGGGCCGCTCGCCAATGACCTCGAAGGCGTTGCGCAGCGGTTGCACCACGAAGGGCAGCGAGAAAAGAACCGAGGCGAGCACCAGACCAGGGAAGGTGAAGGTGAGCACGCCGAGGCCGAGCGCCTGCGTCAGTTGGCCGATGGCGCCGTGCGGCCCGAGAACGACAAGCAGATAAAAGCCGAGCACGGTGGGCGGCAATACCAGCGGCAGTGCCACCAGCGCGCTGACGACACCCTTCAGGCGTGACGGGGTATGTGCCAGCCACCAGGCGAGCGGGGTGCCGAGGAGCAGCAGGAGCGCGGTCGTCAGCGTCGCCAATTCAAGGGTCAGGCGCAGGGCGAAAAAATCGTCGGCGGTCAGCATGCGTTGCCAGCCCTTCGCGCAACCGTCACCTGATTGTAAACACGCCCTAGGTGAATCGGTTTGCTGAAAGAAGGGTTTAGTTGAATAGGCCGCATCGTGATCGCCAAGAATATGCGTGAGTGTAAGTCAGCCAAGCCCGCCGCCCAACCCCGAGCGCACAGTATGTCGGCCGGGCATCCGAGTGGCGCGTGTCGAAGCGCGCGAAAGCTTGGCGAAGCGCAGTGCCGCAAGGCGGGTGTATGCTACGGCCCTTAAAACCGGGTGGCCGGTCCCGCTCATCGACGGACGCCGACTGAAGCGACACGCGAACCGGATAGAACGACCAAATTTCGAGGAAATGCCGTGAACGACAAAAAAATCCGGTGCGCGCTCCTGGCGCTTGCCATTATCGCAATCGCGGGCTGCGAGAAGTGGGGCGGCCAGGTCATGGATCATCCGCCCGTTACTGCCGAGGGCTACGAAGCTATTCTCAAGATGCCGCTGCCGGATAGCGGGCCGATCGAGCAGAAAGACTTGCTCTATCGCAACAAGGTTAGCGATTACACGATTCTGGCGGGCAATGCCAAGGAAATGCACCAGGAAATCCGCAAGAAAGGGCCGCTGCCGCTCTGCAAGACCGAATGCGGTACTGCCTATGTGTGGAAGTTTGACTGGAAGTGGGCTACCGCCGCGGCCGGCGATAAAACCTGCTCGGTGAAATGGATCAACGCCATGATCAACAGCGACTATTACGTGCCGCTTTGGACCGGCGAGAAAGACGCGTCTGCGGGCCTCCGCCAGGCGTACTCCGAGTGGAGGCGCAAAAGCTGGGTCGAGATGAACAAGAAGGCGGCGATCGTGGTGCAGGAGGCGGCGCTGCTGGAACGCACGGTCATGGCGCTGCCGACCATGCCCTGCGAAGAACTCGACAACAAGATCATCGCGGAAGGCGCGGCGGCGACCAAGCGCGTGGATGTGCGGGTGGAGGCACTGATGCGGGAAGGCGACGCGGCGAATATCGGCTGGTTGCTGAATTTCCAATAAGCCCGAGGCGCCGTTATCCGAGACAAAGCCGGCATCTTCACGCCGCCGGCTTTGTCAGTCGTGATGCATGAGCTTCGGTTCTCGGCACCCCCACGGTTTTACCCCCGAAGAAGTGCGTCAGCCGGCCGTTTAGTGCACGTCCATCGCGGTGTATTTAAACTCGCAGGAGTTGTTGGCCTTGTTGCTCTCATTGATTTTCCCTTCTGCATCGACCACGGCTTTGATCGCTACATCGTGGGAAACCGCCGGGGTCCGGATCTTGATTGTTTTGGTCAAGGTGATGTTTGCGCCGAGGCTCGAACTGTAAGTCAGCGGGTCAGACGTAAAAGCCCCGTTGACCTTGACGACGACGGTGAACTTGTCGGCGCTGACCGTACCCTTGTTCGCGACATCGATCCGGATTCGCTGTTCATCGGCTCCGATGCTGCTCCCACCATTCTTGATCGGGACCACTTTGTCGCCGAACTCGTAGGATCCCGATATCACGCAGCTCAAATCCGGCTTTAATTTGCTGGCGTCCAGCTGGACCGAACCCGACTTCGATGCGCTGGGGCTTATGGCGGGCGCCACGTTGATTTGCGACGGCGCGACCTTCGGTTTTTCCATCTGCGTTGAAACGCGAGGTGGTTCGGCTGCGAATGCGGAACCGACTAGCAAGAATGAAAAGAACGCGCCGAGCCAAAGTTTCCTGGCCATGATTTCTCCTCCCTAAAAACATTTTTGGAATAAAGCAAATGCCAGTGTGCGACATGAAAATGTCAATGGCAATGCGATCTTTGAGGCATTTCGTGGCTTATTCCCCTCTCTGGGGCATGTGAGAAAGGGGGGAGTCGTTGCCGCCTGAGAATTACTCCGCATCGGCATCGTTTCAGGTCTTGACCCCTGCCATTTCGCCGCGCGATTATTCGCTTCGCATTGAAAAAATAACCAAGGGGATTTCGATGAAACGAGGATTGTTGCTGTTGTGCTGTTCGCTCGTCTGGTCTTTCGGCCAGGCGGCGCCGACGGCGGATATTGCCAAGGCGAAGGATCCGGTCGGGTTGCCGCGCTACGCCGGGTCGGTGATCTTCGGTTATCAATATGGCGATTTCGACGAGACCGAGCTGCCATTGGGCAAGGCTTTCAGCAAGGAAGGCGTACGTGGATTCGACAAGGTGCAGCGGGTGGAAGGCAAGCGGACGCGGGTGCTTTATCTGGCGCCGGAAGGGCGTTCCTCGCTCGAAGTGCTGCGCAATTACACGGAGGTTCTCGGGAAGAGCGGCTACACGCCACTTTTCGAGTGTGCGCTGGAGAGCTGCGGCAAGGACATGCATGAGGCGCTCTACTTCCGCAACAAGCGCAATCGCCTTGCCGGCAAGCAGATCGCCGAATACGCCTTCACCATGGATGTGAGCGATGTCCGCGTCTATGTCGGGGAGCAAAAACAGCCGGGGGGCTCGAACTACGTGGTGGTGATGACCGCCACTTCCGGCAATGCGGCCGACAGCAGCATCAAGAACCGCGTCACCGCCTATGTGGAGCAGGTGCAAGCCGGCAAGATGGAGAGCCGTATGGTGACGCTGAAGTCGAGCGAGATCCAGCAGGCGCTCAATCGCGACGGCAAGGTGGCGATCTACGGCGTCCTGTTCGATACCGACAAGGCGGAGATCAAGCCGGAATCGAAGCCGCAGCTCGACGAAATGGGCCGTTTCCTGCAACAGAATCCTGGTGCCGCCGTTTATGTCGTCGGCCACACCGACAACCAGGGCAAGCTCGAGTACAACCTGTCGCTCTCGCAGCGCCGCGCCGACGCGGTGGTCAATGCGCTGGCCGGCGACTACAAGATCGCCCGCAACCGGCTCATCGGCAAGGGCGTCGCCAATCTTGCGCCGGTTGCGAGCAACCAGGGTGAAGAAGGGCGTGCCAAGAACCGTCGGGTGGAGATGGTGCTCCAGTAGTCGTTGCCACCGCTCGAAGGTCCGGTGTTATTGGCTGGCCGCCTTGGCCAGCAGCAGCGCTCGTTCGCGGTTGTTGCGGGTGAGCTCGGCGGCGCGGCGGAATTCGGCGCTCGCCTCGGCCGGGCGGTCGAGACGGGAGAGTAGGTCGCCGCGGACGGCTGGCAGCAGATGGTATTGACGCAATGCTGGGTCGTCGCATAGGGCGTCCACCAGTTCCAGCGCCGGCGCCGGCCCGAACGCCATCGAAACGGCGACGGCGCGGTTGAGCGCCACCACCGGCGAGGGTGCGAGTTGGGCCAGGGCGTCGTAGAGGGCGGCGATGCGCTCCCAGTCGGTTTCTTCGACACGATTGGCGCGGGCGTGGCAGGCGGCGATGGCGGCCTGCAATCCGTAGATACCGAGCGGCCCGGGCAGGGCTTCCGCCTGAGCGAGCGCTTGCAAACCACGCCGGATCAGCAGGTGGTCCCAGCGGCTGCGGTCCTGGTCGAGCAGCAGCACCGGCGCGCCATCGGCGCCCGTGCGCGCTGGGAAGCGCGAAGCCTGGATTTCCATCAAGGCGACCAAGGCCAGCACTTCGCTCTCCTCCGGCATACGGCCGGCGAGTACACGGCCCAGGCGCATGGCCTCGTCGCAAAGTGCCGGGCGCATCCAGTCCTCGCCCGAGGTGGCGGAGTAACCCTCGTTGAAGATGAGGTAGATGACTTCGAGCACCGAAGCGAGCCGTTCCGCCAAATCCGGCCCGCGCGGGACCTCGAAGGGAATACGGGCGGCGGCGAGCGTGCGCTTGGCGCGGACGATGCGCTGGGCGATGGTCGGCTCCGGCTTCAAATAAGCGCGGGCGATCTCGTCGGTGGTGAGCCCGCCCATCACCCGCAAGGTGAGGGTGCAGCGTGCTTCGGGCGAAAGCACCGGGTGACAGGCGGTGAAGATCAGGCGCAATACGTCATCGCCGACCGTGTCGTCGAGCGCGGTGTCGATACGCTCACGCTCCTCCTCGCTGGCGACTTCATGGCGAAAATCGATCTCGTGGCCGATCTCGGTCGCCTTGTCGCCGGCGAGCCGGCCATGGCGCAGGAGATCTAGAGCACGGCGCTTGGCGGCGGTCATCAGCCAAGCGGCAGGATTGTCGGGGATGCCGCCGGAGGGCCAGTGTTCGAGCGCCGCCAGCAGCGCTTCCTGGGCGCACTCCTCAGCGAGGCCGATATCGCGGACGAGGCGGGCGACGCTGCCGATGATCCGCGCCGCCTCGATGCGCCAGACGGCCTCGATGGTCTGGCGGACGCTATCGCCAGCCGCCGTGGTCATGAGGCGGCAGTCCCCGGCGGCTCCAGGAAAACCAGCTCCCAGATGTGCCCGTCTGGGTCCTGGAAGCCATGCGCGTACATGAAGCCGTGGTCCTGCGGATCGTTGTAGAGGCTGCCGCCGGCCGAGACGGCCTTGCTCACCATCTCATCCACCGCCGCGCGGCTCGCGAGCGAGATACAGACCAGTACTTCGGTAGCGAAGCGGGCATCGACCACGGGCTTGGGGGTGAAGGTGGCGAAGCGCTCGCGCTTGAGCAGCATGACGAAGATATTGTCGCCGACCACCATGCAGGTCGCCGTGTCGTCGGTCCATTGCGCATTGAAGCTGAAACCGAGCGCAGTGAAGAAGTCGATGGACGCCTGCAGGTCGGCGACGGGAAGGTTGACGAAGATCTGGCTGGACATGGAATTACTCGGCGACGATGGTGGTGAAACCGCCGTAAGCCATGCGCTTGCAGTCGAAGGGCATTTCCGGCGGCAGGCTGGCGATGCGCGGGTCGGCCATGACCGCGGCGTTGATGCGGTCGCGGTCGTCGCGGGAGGGATAGACGATCCACGAGAAGATCACCGTCTCTTCCGGCCCGCAGCCCGCCGATTGCAAGAAGGAGGCCATGCCTTCCTTCTCGAGGTCGTCGCCGACGCATTCGTAGTATTCCAATGCGCCGTGCTCTTTCCAGACGGCGCCGGCCTGCTCGGCCATGGCCTTGTATTGGTCGAGGCGATCGCGGGCGATGGGGATGAGAAATCCGTCAACATACTTTTCCATGGGCTTGCTCCTTTGATGGGCTGGGGCCTAGAGGGCGCGGCCGTCGAAGTGCTTGACCGGAAGCGAGGCGAAATCGACGTCTTCCAGACAACGGACATTGACGGCCGCCATCATGTGCTCGCTGTTGGGGGGCTTTCCTTCGCCAAAGGGATGAATGCCGCATTTCGGGCAGAAGCGATGCTTGATCACATGCTTGTTGAACATGTAAGTGCCGAGGTTTTCTTCCGGCGTGAGCAGTTTCAGCTTCTCTCTTGGCACGAACCACATCAGCGCGCCCTTGCGCGAGCAGATCGAGCAATTGCACTCCATGACCTGGGTGAGTTCGCCTTCGACCTCGAAAGCGACCTCCCCGCAATGACAGCTACCTCGGTAAATCATCTTGGCTTCCTTTCATTGGATATTGGTAAAGCAAGAATCCCAGGGATCATAGGTTCCGAAATTCCAGATATGGCCTTCAGGGTCGCGGCAAGTGAAGCCACGTCCGCCGTAATCCTCGTCCTTGATGTCCAGCAGGATCTCGGCGCCGGCGGCCTTGGCCCTGGCATACAGCGCATCCGCGTCGGCGACCACCAGATAGGCGCTCTGCGTCTCAGCACCGCCGATCTCGTCGGGCTGCCTGATCAGACGTCCCCACTCGGATTCCTTCCCCGAGACGGAGCCGAGCATGATCATCCCGTTGCCGAAAGTGAGTTGTGCGTGGGCGATGTTTCCATCCGCATTGGCATGGACCGCCTGCTTGACGAAGCCGAAGGTGGTGCAAAGCCAGTCGATAGCCGCCGGCGCGTCTCGGTAGCGCAGGCAGGGAATGACCGTTGCCGTAGTGCTTTTCGCAAGAATGGACACAGTTTCTCCTTTGGCTGGTACTTACTCGACATAGCAGGGTGCGCATTCGCGCACTTCGACGCTGGCCCAGGCCACCGCCGGGCAGCGCCCGGCAATGGCGAGCGCTTCATCCCGGCTGTCGACATCGATCCAGAAAAAGCCGCCGACCATTTCCTTGGCTTCGGCAAAGGGCCCGTCGCGCAGTTGCGCCTTGCCATCGGCGAGGCTGATGCGGACGGCGGAATCGTCGGTACGCAAGGACTGGCTGGCGAGCAGGAGGCCTTGTTCATCCAGCGATTTGCCGAAGGCCATCATGTCGTCGTACAGGCGGCGCGCCACGTCGGGCGGGTTGGTGGCGCGCAGGCCGCGTTTTTCCATGATTAGCAGCAGATGGGACATGCCGGTTTTCCTCAGGATTTGGTTGGTGTGTCGCCGCAACCCTTGCTGGCGCCGGCAGCCATCTCTTCGGGGCTGACGTCGCGGACATGGGTGGCGATGGACCAGCGGTGGCCGAAGGGGTCTTCCACTTGCCCATAACGGTCGCCCCAGAACATGTCGGCGGGCGGCATGACGGCCTTGGCGCCGGCTTCCACGGCGCGCTTGAAGGCGGCATCCACATCCTCGCTGTAGATATGGAGGACCACCGGCGAGCCTTTCAGGGCCTTGGGGCCGGGAGCGCCGTATTCGGGATAGGCGTCCATCAGCATGACCGGCGAATCGCCGATACGGATCATGCCGTGCATGAGCCGCCCGTCCGGGCCGGGCAGGCGGGCGAGGTCGACCGCGCCGAAGGCCTTCACGTAGAAGTCGATGGCCTTGGACGCATTTTCGCAAACGAGGTGGGGAGTGACGGTGTGCATGTCGCGGGGGATGGCTTGGGTGGTCATGGTGTTTCTCCTGTTCTGCGGGGGAAGCGGATGGCTTCAGGTAGACGACGAACGAGGGGTTCTGGAATCGACAATGGAAATGGCATCCAGTTCGCATTCGCTCGACGCAACGACATGGATCGGGCTGGGATCAACGCAGGCAACTGCCCCGATTGATTGCCCGGCACCAATGCCGTGATGCGTTCAGGCTTGTCCGGCTTCGAGCTGCCGAAAACGCTCGATTGTCGCGTTGGGCGGGAAATCGTCGAGGCAGAACAGCGGCCGCACTTCGATTTCCGCAGCGAGGCCTTCGCCGCGCGGGTTGGGGAAGCGGCGCGTCCATTCCAAGGCCTCTTCAGGCGTGCGGGCCTGGATGAGGGTGTAGCCGGCGATCAACTCCTTGGTTTCAGCAAAGGGTCCGTCGACCACCGTTCGCTTCTCGCCGTCGTAGCGGATGCGCCAGCCTTCCTTGGTGGGTTTGAGGCCGGAGGCGTCGAGCAGGGCGCCGGCACCCGCCAGCTCCTCGTGAAAGGCGGCCATCTGCGCCATCAATGTTTCCGTAGGCATGGCGCCGGCTTCCGACTCCGGGCTGGCCTTGACGATGATCATGAATCGCATGGTGTTCTCCTGTGGTGGTCGGCAAAGTTGCTGCACAACCGGTCGACGTTCATTCCGTCGCAGGATCGACATGCGGTTTTGAATTTCGATGCGAGCGCAAGCGGATGGCGTTGCCATCAGCCAGGAGCTGGTTCAAAGGGGGATTCGGCGCCAGGGCTGGCGCCGAAAGGCGGATCAGACCTTCTTGACGAACTCCGACTTCAGCCCCATGGCACCGATGCCGTCGATTTTGCAGTCGATGTCATGATCGCCATCGACGAGGCGGATATTCTTGACCTTGGTGCCGACCTTGACCACCGACGAGGAACCCTTGACCTTGAGGTCCTTGATCACCGTCACCGTGTCGCCGTCCTGAAGGACGTTGCCGACCGCATCGCGGACCACTGCCGCCGCCTCGCCCTCCGCCGCCGCGGCTTCCTTCGACCATTCGTGCGCGCATTCGGGGCAAATCAACTGAACGCCATCCTCGTAGGTGAATTCGGATTGGCATTGGGGGCAGGGAGGAAGTGCGCTCATGGTTAGATGTCATCACGGTCGTAGGGCCCGCATCATACTATAGCCGGCAGCGGGGTTTTTCCCGTCGGATGCTCCGCCGCCCGCCGGCGTGCTGCGATTGCGCAGGCGTTTGGTCATTTCCGCCCTCGCGCTGTTATGCCGGCAGTTCCGGCTGCATTTCTGGTAGATGACCATGCGCCAAATAGAATTCGACGCGGGCGATGTACTCCTCGGTGCTTTTCGGCATCGGTGTCCGCGCGCGGGCGATGTGGAAGATCAGATTGCGGCCGCGCCGCAGCAACTCGATGCCGTCCGAAACATCGCACGAGCGCTGGCGCCTGGCTTCCTTGGCTTGCAGCGACCCTGCGGTCGGGGAGAAATTGACCAACCGCTCCCCGGCGGCGACGAACCGCGCCCAAACATCGAAGATATTCGCGTCCGTGCGCAGGGTTTCGGTCTTGATGCGCGCGGCGGTGGCGAACTCGACGATCGCTTTCTCGATGCCCGCGAAGGCCGGAATCCTTTTGAAATTGGATGCCATGCTCGCCGCGATCCGGTCGATGTCGCGCATGCATTGGCTGATCTTGACGTAGCGGCTTTCGTAGAACTCTTCCACCGAAATGGAAAAAGCGCGGAAGGGTTCGCCCCAGAGTTCGTCCAGCCCCTCTTCGCCGCTGCGATGCAGAACCATGCGACCGAGTTCCATCGCCTCCAGCAGGCATCTGCCGCATTCCTGAACCAGCGGGAAGTCTTCGCGGATTTCGACGCCTTCGGCTTGCAGTTCGACCAAGCGGCGGAAAATATCGGCGGCGCGGTTGAAGAGCGCGCCGGCCAGCATGCCGCCCTTGACGCGGCGAATGGCCGGATCCTTTTCCGCATCGTAAGCGGCGCGCGCTTCGTCCAGCCGGGCGCCCGGAATATTGAGACCGTGCTCCGTATGGTTGAACAGCCGCCGGGTGAGCGCCTCGATCAGTTTTTTCTTTCCTTGCAGGGAATCGGCGGGTACCGGATAGGTCTTGACCCAGTAGCCGCCGTAAAAAACCCGTTCCGCGTTATCGATGAAACGGCGGCTGCCTTCCTTGGGCAATCCTTTCGCGTTCGATGTGATGGTTCGCATGGAGGGTTCCTCTTTATTTTGCACGATGGATTCGTAGCAAGAACCGTGCGGCCCCATTTGTACTGCTCTACAGAAGCCGGTGGTGAAGTCTCGTTAGATCGCACAATCGCTGCTGCGGGGCGATACCAAAAAAGCTCGCTCAAAAAAGGGGCGGTTTTAAATCTCAAGCATGTTTTCTGAGGAACTGCTCAAGTATGCGATTGAATTCCGCGGGGTTCTCTTGCATGAAAAGGTTGGTGCTGTCGTCGATAACGGCCAACTCGCCGTTGGCCCCCAGTTCATCTATCAATGTTAGGGCATTCTGCAGTGGCCAGATCTTATCCGCCCGTCCATGCATCACCAGCACCGGGACGGCGATTTCCTTTAGCCGCTGAAAATATGATCGCGGGTCGCTGCAGGCATCGAGCTGCGCCTGATAGGCGTGGAGAGGCTGGGCATCGGTTTTCCGCTGGAGATAGAGATGTTTGATATCCGGACAGTTGCGCACGAAGTCCGGGCGGTTGAAACTCGCCAGAATGGTATCGATCCGTTCCTCGACCTTGCCTCCCGGATTCGAGAGCCGCTGCACTCCCTCAGCAGACGGAAAGATCATGTTCGGATCACCCGACGAAACGCCGGTGCAGACGAGGGTCATTGTCTTGACGCAATGCGGGTAGTGATGCGCGAAGGCTTGCGCGATCAGCCCCCCCATGGAGGCTCCGACCAGGTTGACAGGATCGTCGATATCCAGGGCGGCGATCAGATCATGCAGATCCTTGGCAAACATCTGCATCGAATATGGTCCTTCCGGCTTGTCGCTTCTGCCGGACCCGCGATTGTCGAGGGAAATGGTGTGGTAATTCTTCTGGAAATACGGAAGTTGAAAGGTCCACAACCGCGTGGTGCCGCCGAGTCCGGGCAGGAAGATGAGTGGTTCTCCGATACCGTTCGACTCGTAGTAAAGCTTGATGCCATTGACTTGAACGACAGCCATCGCGTCCCCTGTATTAGATTTTGGCGCCCACGTCCAATCTACTATTACGTGCGATTGGATAGTCAGACGCTAATTAATGCCGGCGGCGTTGGAGTTTTTACAAGCTGGAGACACGCTTGGCATTTTTCGCAATCGGTCAATGGAAAAATCACAAATCCCACCGCCCAGCAGGCAGATGAAAGAAAGGAAATGATCAGAACGTAGATAGCGCTTGAAGGCCTCCTCCTTGGCCCAACTTTGATGAAAGACGAAAATTGCAGGATTCATTGCGCTCTGGAAGAGGTCAAATCCAAGACAATGAGGTTCGTTGATCGTCCGTTCCTGCAGCGAAGATGCTTGGGTTTGAGCCAACGGAACGTCCTCTGATCGGACGCGGATTTTTGCGATGATGCTGATCGGGGATTGCTGCTGACAGTGTTGATCCATGGAAAGCCCTGGTCTAAACCCACCGCTATGGAGGGGAGGAGTGAATGCGAGATCATTGATGGTCAATACTGGCTCTCGTTCGAGCCGTGTAAGAGATGCACAGGGGTAGCGTCATGTAGCCCTCTCCTTTCGATGCGAATATTAGGTGCGACGTGCCGTTGCGAGCCAATACGGCTTTAGGATGTGGCTATTGCTACAACCTATAGGTTGACCTTAAAACACATCTTGGCAACGATGGCTTTGGCGTTCGGTCATTAAGGAAATCCAAGATGAAATTGAGGCAGTTACGTTACTTCGTCAAAATCGCCGAAATGGGCAGCATGTCGCGCGCGTCACGAGTTCTGCACATCTCTCAGCCATCACTTAGCCAACAAGTGGCGCAGTTGGAAGAGGAAGTTGGAACGCTGCTGTTTACCCGTATCCCGTCCGGCGTGTCGATGACGATAGAGGGGGAGGCGCTTTACCGACAGGCACTTCATATACTGCGGCAGGTCAACGACTTGCCTCGTGTTGTCAACGAAGCACAGAGTCGCCTTTCGGGAACGATCAGTGTGGCCTTTGTTTATACCCAAGCGGCTCAGTACGGCCTGCCCCTCCTAGTGAAGCTACGCGAGCGGTATCCGGGTATCCAATTGGAGCTATTCGATAGCATTGGTAGCGAAGCTTTACAGAGTATTGCCAATGGCCGCCAGGAGCTGGGTCTGTTAGCCAATAGCCAGGATGCCGCGCTCCTGGATTCCGTACCGATATTTGAGGAAGAGCTGTATCTCGTCTCTCATCCGCAGCAAGCACCCGCCGGTCACAGCATCTCTTTGTCGGAAGTGTCGGAACTGACTTTGATTCTGCCTAGCCCATCTCAGATGGATGACAAACTAAGCGCGCTTGCTGAAGCCTACAGCCGAAGCTCGGAGTCGGACCCGATGCCCGGACGAAAGTGGATGCTGGCCAACTCGGTGCCTGTGTTTAGGCAAGCTGTCCTTGCGGGGGTTGCTCACGCGTTCCAGCCTTGGGGCGCAGTGCGAGAAGAAGTCATGCGCGGCGCCATGAAGGCGACGTCCATTGAGCCGAGAATGACACGAAAGATTTACCTCAGCACCGCGCGAGGCGCATCAATATCGCAAGTGGCACGGGCGGTGCGGCAAGTGCTGCTGGAGGTGGTCCGCGAAGAATGGGAACGAGGCAACGTGAAGGGTCGGTTACTCGGCGACCTCGTAGAACCCAGGGAGCCGTCAACTTACTTGTAATCGCTTGAGCGATTGGCAGGACCGAGCGATCGCTTCAGGCGAGAAGTAAGCGCTTTTTGAAAACAAAACTCTCAAGTTGAGTGATCAACGCCAACATGTTTCTATCTGCGCTCTTGAAAAAATGACACCTCGCCCCTATTATTAGCACTCGTCGGTATCGAGTGCTAATAGCACTCGAACCTCCC
>JAPUEC010000252.1 GCA_027492775.1 Rhodocyclaceae bacterium | reverse complement strand
GGCGGTGCCGCGACCTCCAATGGTTCGGTGACCCGCAGCGCCTGGATGCTACCGGTGAGCTACACCTTCGGTTCGCATGCGGTGTATTTCAAGTACGCCAGGGCCGGCAATCTGAAGAACTTTACCGGCATGCGCGCCGGCGGTAGCGGCGCCAAATTCTATAACATCGCTTACGACTATGCCTTGTCCAAGCGGACGGCGGTTGGCGTCAGCTACACCCGTATGGATAACGATCCAAATGGCGCATACCAGATCAATGGTGCAGGTACGACAGGTGGTGGCTCAGCCCTGGTTGCCGGCGAAACGGCGTCCAGCTTTCAGGTCAACCTGAAGCACAGCTTCTAGAGAACTTCTTCCTAAGAAAGGCCGCCGAAAGGCGGCCTTTGCCATTTCAGGGGTTCAGCCAGACGAGATTGTCGCGATGGATGAGTTCTGGTTCTTCGCTATAGCCGAGTATTTCCGGAATGTCGCCGCTTGCGCGTTGAGCGATTCGCCTAGCGTCTTTGCTGCTGTAATTGCTAAGCCCGCGGGCGACATCACGACCGTCAGGGCCGACACAGGTAACCGCGGCGCCGCGTTCAAACTCCCCTTCAACGGCGATAACGCCGATGGGAAGCAAGCTTTTTCCTTGTTGAAGCGCTTTGATCGCTCCCGCATCAAGAGTCAGTCTTCCACACAGTTGAAGATGGTCTGCCAACCACTGCTTGCGCGCGGCAAGCGGTTGCGTGCGGGCCACCAGCAGCGTGCCGACCGATTCACCCCTCGCCAGGCGCACGATCGCGTCGGGCTGATGGCCGCTGGCGATGGCGGTATGGGCGCCGCTGCGGGCGGCGCGTTTGGCGGCGAGTACTTTGGTGATCATGCCGCCTTTGCCGATGGAACTGCCCGCGCCGCCAGCCATGGATTCCAGCGCCGGATCGCCGGCATCGGCATGGTTGATCAAGGTGGCGTTCGGGTCCTTGCGGGGATCGGCGGTGTAGAGGCCTTGCTGGTCGGTGAGGATGATCAGGGCGTCGGCTTCGACCAGATTGGCGACCAGCGCGCCGAGCGTGTCGTTGTCGCCGAACTTGATTTCGTCGGTGACGACCGTGTCGTTTTCGTTGATGATCGGTATGACGCCAAGTTGGAGCAGGGCGGTGAGCGTCGAACGGGCGTTGAGATAGCGCTTGCGGTCGGCGAGGTCGTCGTGGGTCAGCAGGATCTGCGCAGTGTGCAGGCCATGCGCGGCGAAGGCACCTTCATAGGCTTGCACCAGCCCCATCTGGCCGACAGCCGCCGCTGCCTGGAGTTCGTGCACTTGCTGTGGCCGCTTCTTCCAGCCCAGGCGCTGCATTCCACAGGCTATGGCGCCGGAGGAGACCAGCACGACTTGCTTTCCGGCTTGGCGCAGCACGGCGATTTGCCGCCCCCAATCCTGGATGGCGGCGAGATCGAGGCCGCTGCCGTTGTTGGTGACGAGCGCCGACCCGACCTTGATCACCAGGCGGTGGGCTGCGGCGAGATTGGTCCTGGCGTTCATGCTTCGTCGGCGGAAAGGTCTGCTTCGCCGGCTTCTTCACCGTGGGCGGTGTCGATTTCCATCAGGCCGTCGTAAATGCGATAAACCATTTCCTTGCAGCCGACGCCGTTGATGGCGGAAACCGTGAAATAGGTGTCGGCGACGCCGCCGGCTTGGCGATAGGCGGTGAGGAAATCGTCGATGCGGCCCTGGCGCTCCTCTTCCGGGATCAGGTCGAGCTTGTTCAAGACCAGCCAGCGCGGCTTGGCGACGAGTTCCGGGCTGTATTTTTCCAGTTCGGCGACAATGGCGATGGCGTCGTGCACAGGGTCCGCCTCGGGATCGAAAGGCGCGAGATCGACCAGATGCAGCAGAATGCGAGTGCGCTGCAGGTGCTTGAGGAAGCGGTGGCCGAGCCCGGCGCCATCGGCGGCGCCCTCGATCAATCCGGGAACGTCGGCGACGACGAAGCTCTTGTTGTCATCCACCCGCACTACGCCAAGATTCGGGTGCATGGTGGTGAAGGGGTAATCGGCGACCTTGGGCCGGGCAGCGGAAATGGCGCGGATCAACGTGCTTTTTCCGGCGTTGGGCAGGCCGAGCAGACCGACATCGGCCAACACCTTGAGCTCCAGCTGGAGTTCGAATTCCTGGCCCTGTTCCCCCTTGGTGTGCTGGCGGGGGGCGCGATTGACGCTCGACTTGAAGTGGATATTGCCCAGGCCGCCCTTGCCGCCTTGGGCGATCAGCGCCTTCTTGTCGTGCTGGTCGAGATCGGCGATCAATTCGCCGGTGTTGAGCTCGGTGATGACGGTGCCAACCGGCACGCGTAGCGTGATGTCTTCGCCGCCGGCGCCGTAGCAATCGGCGCCACGGCCGTTCTCGCCGCGCTGCCCGATGAATTTGCGCGTGTAGCGATAATCGACGAGGGTGTTGATGTTGCGGTCGGCGATGGCGTAGATGCTGCCGCCCCGGCCGCCGTCGCCGCCATCCGGCCCGCCCATCGGGATGTATTTCTCGCGGCGGAACGTGGCTGCGCCATTGCCGCCGTCGCCGGCCTTGACGTAGATTTTCGCCTCGTCGATGAATTTCATGCTGGCTCGCCTTTCGCGCGGATACCGTTTTTGTTGCTACAAACTAAAAAGCCCTATCCGCGGCGGATAGGGCTTTTGTTTCCTTGGCCCGGAATCAGGCCGCCGGAACGATGCTCACGGTGCGGCGGTTCTTGGCGCCCTTGATGGCGAACTGGACGGTGCCGTCCTTCAGCGCGAACAGGGTGTGGTCCTTGCCGATGCCGACGTTTTCGCCCGGGTGGAACTCGGTGCCGCGCTGGCGCACGATGATGTTGCCGGCCAGGACGACCTGACCGCCGTAGCGCTTGACGCCCAGTCGTTGTGATTCTGAGTCGCGGCCGTTACGGGAACTGCCGCCTGCCTTTTTGTGTGCCATGTCTTACTCCTTTTCCCGATTACGCGTCGATGGAGTCGATGCGCAGTTCGGTATAGTTCTGGCGATGCCCCTGGTGCTTTTGATAGTGCTTGCGACGGCGCATCTTGAAAATTTTGACCTTGTCGTGACGGCCTTGCGACACCACCGTGCACTTGACCGTTGCCCCAATCACCAGCGGGGCGCCGACTTTCACCGACTCGCCTTCGCCCACCATGAGGACTTGATCGAGGGTGATTTCTGCGCCAACTTCTGCCGGTATCTGTTCTACTTTAAGTTTTTGGCCGGCGGACACGCGATACTGCTTGCCCCCGGTTTTTACGACCGCATACATGTTGGACTCCGTTTGCTGCTTTTGAAGAACCCGGAATTATACGGATTAATCCAAAGAAGTCAAAGCCTTGTGATAAACTGCGGCGCTTCAAAAGGAGGCAGTCCATGAATCAGCGCACTACCGGATCCGGTCTGGTCATCGAGGATCTCGTCATCGGCGATGGTGCAGAAGCCACCGTCCGCAGCTATGTCACGGTTCACTATACTGGTTGGCTCACCAACGGCAGCAAGTTCGATTCCAGCAAGGATCGCGGCGAGCCGTTCGCCTTCAACCTCGGCGCCTACCAGGTCATTCCGGGTTGGGACGAAGGCGTGCAGGGCATGAAGGTCGGCGGCACGCGCAAGCTCACCATTCCGCCCGATCTCGCTTACGGGCGCCAGGGCGCTGGCGGCGTGATTCCGCCGGATGCGACGCTGGTTTTCGAAGTCGAACTGCTCGACGTCGCCAAGCGCTGAGATCATGAACGAAGGCATCCGCCTCTCCAAGCTGATGGCCCAGCGCGGTCTCTGTTCGCGGCGCGAGGCGGATATCTGGATCGAGCAGGGCTGGGTTTACGTCAATGGCGTGCGCATCGACACCCTCGGTTCGCGCGTCAGCCCGGAAGCCAAGATCACGCTCTCCCGAGATGCGCAGCAGGATCAGGCCAAGCTCGTCACCATCCTGCTCAACAAGCCGGTGGGTTACGTCTCGGGCCAGCCGGAGCCGGGGTTCACGCCGGCGGTCAGTCTCATCTGCGCGCAAACGCAGCAGCGCAACCACGGTGGCAATCCCTTCAAGCCGGCCATGCTCAAGGGATTGGCGCCAGCCGGCCGTCTCGACGTGGATTCGACCGGTCTGCTGGTTTTAACCCAGGACGGGCGCATCGCCCGCCAACTGATCGGCGAGAACAGCACGGTCGAAAAGGAATACATCGTCCGGGTGCAGGGAAAGCTCAGCGAGAATGGCCTCAAGCTCCTCAATCACGGCCTCGCCCTCGATGGCGAAAAACTCAAGCCGGCCCAGGTCGAGTGGCTCAACGAAGACCAACTCCGCTTCATCCTCAAGGAAGGCAAGAAACGCCAGATCCGCCGCATGTGCGAACTGGTGGGCTTGCGCGTGGTGGGATTGAAGCGGGTGCGCATCGGCCGCATCCGCCTCGGCGATCTGCCGCTCGGCAAATGGCGTTTGCTCGGGGAAGGCCAGACTTTCTAGGCGGGTAGTGCTATTCGCTGCGCAGCGCTTCCACCGGATCGAGCAGGGAAGCGCGCCGCGCCGGCATCACCCCGGCCAGCAAACCAATGACGATGGCGACGGCTTCGGCCATGAGGACGAAGCTGAGCGGCGTATGCACCGGCAGCGCCGGTAGTGCCAACTGGATTAGCTGCGCCAGGCCGATTC
>JAPUEC010000251.1 GCA_027492775.1 Rhodocyclaceae bacterium | reverse complement strand
GCCGCGCGCCCGCATGGCCGTGAAGGCCTCGTGACCCGGCGTGTCGAGGAAGGTGATCATGCCGCCTTCGGTCTCGACGTGATAAGCGCCGATGTGCTGGGTAATGCCGCCGGCTTCGCCAGCCGCCACCTTGGCGCGACGGATAAAGTCGAGCAGCGAGGTCTTGCCGTGGTCGACGTGGCCCATGACCGTCACCACCGGAGCGCGGTGCTCCAGCGGAACGTCCTTGTGGGTACTGCTTTCATCGAGGAAGGCATCGGGATCGTCGAGCTTGGCGGCAATCGCCTTGTGGCCCATTTCCTCGACCACGATCATGGCCGTTTCCTGATCCAGGACCTGATTGATGGTGACCATCGAACCCATCTTCATCATCGTCTTGATGACTTCGGTCGCCTTCACCGCCATCTTGTGGGCGAGATCGGCCACGGAAACGGTTTCCGGAATATGCACCTCACGCACGAGCGGCTCGGTAGGCGCCTGGAATCCGCCCTGATCATCGGTCTTGCCGTGATGTTTCTTGTGGCCATGCTTGGCTTCACGCCAACCGCCGCCCAAATCGGCGCCGCGCGTTCTCAGCCCCGGCTTCTTTTTGCCGCCATCGTTGCCACGCTTGTCGTCCTTGCCGGCGGGCTTCTTGCCCGGCTCGACCTTCTTGTGCAGGGTACCCGGAGCCGGCGCATCCTGGGCCTTGGCCTGATTTGCCGCCTGCGTCTTCGCCTGTTCCGCCGTCCGCGCCGCAATTGCAGCCGCTTCGGCTTCCTGCCTCAAGCGGGAAAGCTCGGCTTCGCGAGCCTGCTTTTCCTTCAATTCCCGCGCTTGCCGCTCCAGCAACTCCAGATGGCGCCGATCCTCGTCGCGAATCGGCCGTTCGGGCCGTGCCGGCGGAGCTGCCGGCGCTGCGGGCGTCTCAACGGCCGGAGCCTCGACGACCGCCTCGACCACCGGTTCGGGCGCCTCGACGACCGGAGCCTCGACCACCACCTCGGGCGGCGCGACCACTTCCTCAACCGGAGCTTCCGGCGCGGCTTCCGCCGTCACCGGCTGCTCGACGTCGCGCTTGACCAGGACGCGCTTCTTGCGCACTTCCACCTGGACCGTGCGCGCACGGCCCATGGAATCGGTCGCCTTGATTTCAGAGGTCTGCTTGCGGGTGAGCGTGATCTTGGTCTTGGTCTCGCCTTCGCCGTGGGCACGACGCAGATAATCCAGCAGCTTCGCCTTGTCCTGATCGGTCAAGGCATCCGTTACCGCGTTCTTGTTTACGCCCGCCTTGGCGAGCTGCTCCAGCAGAGCCTCCGCCGGCAGCTTCAGTTCTATCGCAAATTGCGAAACACTTGTTGCGGTCATCACTCTCTCCCGCTCTTATTCGAACCAGTGGGCCCGTGCCTTCAGAATCAACTGTTTGGCCCGTTCCTCATCAATGCCGGTCATTTCGATCAGCTCATCTACAGCCAGTTCAGCCAGATCGTCGCGCGTCTTGACCGCATGGCCCGCCAGCTTCGCCGCCAGTTCTCTGTCCATTCCCTCTAGCCCCAACAGGTCCTCGGAAACGTCTTCCAGCTTTTCCTCGGTGGCGATGGCTTCCGTCAACAGAATGTTACGCGCACGATTTCTCAATTCGTTGACGATATCCTCGTCCAAGCCTTCGATTTCGAGCATTTCGGCCAGCGGCACGTAGGCCACTTCTTCGAGCGAGGAGAATCCTTCCTCGATCAGAAGATCGGCCAACTCCTCGTCGATATCGAGTTTCTCGATGAAGACGAAGCGCGTCTGGGCGTGTTCGGCCTCGGTACGCTTCTCGGATTCTTCCTGGGTCATCAGGTTGATCGTCCAGCCCGTCAATTCGGAAGCCAGGCGAACGTTCTGGCCGCTGCGGCCGATGGCGATCGCCAGGTTGGCTTCGTCCACCACCACGTCCATGGAATGCTTTTCCTCATCGACGACGATGGAGGAGACCTCAGCCGGCGCCAGGGCGCCGATGACGAACTGGGCCGGATCGGCAGACCACAGCACGATATCGATGTTCTCGCCGCCGATTTCGTTGCGCACGGCAGTCACGCGGGAGCCGCGCAGACCGACGCAGGTGCCGATAGGATCGACACGGGGATCGTTGGACTTGACGGCGATCTTGGCGCGCATGCCGGGATCCCGGGCGCAGGCCTTGATTTCCATGAGACCGTCCTCGATCTCGGGTACTTCGAGGTCGAACAGGCGGATGATGAATTCCGGCGCGGTACGCGACAGGATCAGTTGCGGGCCGCGGGCACCGCGGTCGATGCGCAGCAGATAGGCGCGGACACGGTCGCCGATGCGCAGATTTTCCTTCGGGATCATCTGGTCGCGCGGCAGAACGGCCTCGATCTTGCCCGACTCGACAATGGCGTTCCCCCGCTCCATGCGCTTGATGGTGCCGGAAACGATGTGTTCCTTGCGCTCGAGGAAGTCGGCAATGATCTGCTCGCGCTCGGCGTCACGGATCTTCTGCAAAATGACCTGCTTGGCGGCCTGGGCGCCAATACGGCCAAAATCGATGGGTTCGAGCGCTTCTTCGAGGAAATCGCCGGCTTCAATCTCGGGATCGTCCTTCTGCGCCTCTGAAACCGGCAATTGCAGGTATTCGTTGACGTATTCATTGTCCGGCACCACCTGCCAGCGACGGAAAGACTCGAAGCTCCCCGTGTTGCGGTCGATCACGACGCGCACATCCGCCTCGTCGTGGATACGTTTCTTGGTCGCGGATTCCAACGCCTGCTCAAGCGCACCGAAAACGATGTCCTTGGCGACATTTTTTTCACGGGCCAGTGCATCCACCAGCAGCAGCATTTCACGGCTCATGTACTAAACCTCCTCAATCCTTCAGTCGAATCGCGGCACTAGACGTGCTTTGTCGATATTGGCCAAATCCAGTTCCACATCGCCCTCTTCCAGGCGAATGCCAACCTTGTCGTTTTTCAGTCCGAGCAACTCCCCCTGGAAATTGCGCCGGTTATTCAATGGAATTCTCAACCTGATATGGGCTTCGTGCCCGGCGAACTTTTCGAAGTCCGCAGGCTTTTTCAGCGGCCTATCAAGTCCGGGAGAAGAAACCTCAAGGCGGTCGTAATCGACGTTTTCGACTTCCATCAAGCGCTGCAGCTGATTGGAAACCTTGACGCAATCATCCACATCGACGCCGCGTTCCTTGGCCGGGGCATCGATAAAGACACGAATGGTCCGGCCGCGCGGCGACAGCTCGATATCCACGAGTTCGTAACCCAGACCGACCACGGTCTTTTCCAGCAAAGCGTTTAAATCCATCACCACAAATAAAAAAAGGGCGAACCGCCCATCCCTGAAAAAAAGAGATCCGCCCGCTCAGCGGGTGGAGAAAACCAATCAATTATATCGGAGTCGGCTTGTCAAGTAAATCGCAACGACGCACCGCTACATCGCGGATCACATGGGTGCGGGGCATTTTCGGGCAGCGGCGCCGTGGTCGCGACCATGCCGTTCTCGTAACCCGGGGCGCGTGGGGCCGGTTGAGCGCGGGCCGGTCTTGCCGCCACCGTCCTATGCCAAATCCGCCCCGGCCACCGCCGCGTTCAGATCGTGCAGGAAAAGCCGCACCTGCTCGTCTTCCAGTTCCCGACACTGCCCCCGCTTCAACGACGGCGGCAGGCTGAAGGGGCCATAGCGGACGCGGATGAGCCGGCTGACGACGCATCCGACCGCCTCGAACATCCGCCGCACTTCACGGTTGCGGCCCTCGAAGATGGTGACGCGGTACCAGCGGTTGGCGCCGTCGCCACCGCCATCTTCGAGTGACGTGAAGTAGGCCGGGCCATCTTCTAGGAGGACGCCGTCGAGCAACTGCTGCTTGGTGTCATCGGTCAACTCGCCGAGGACGCGGACGGCATATTCGCGCACCAGGCGAGAGCGCGGATGCATCAGCTTGTTGGCAAGATCGCCCGAAGTCGTGAAAAGCAGCAACCCGGAAGTATTGAAATCGAGCCGGCCGACCGCGATCCAGCGGCCGTTGCGCATGCGCGGAAGCGCATCGAAAACGGAGGGGCGGCCATCCGGGTCGTCCCGGGAAACGATTTCACCTTCCGGCTTGTGGTAGAGCACCAGGCGCGGGGCGCGGTTGCTGTTGAACCGCAGATTGACGAGCTTGCCATTGACCTTGACGCGGTCGCCCGGGCCGACGGGCTGACCAAGATGCGCCGGCTGACCATTGACACTGATGCGACCGGCGACGATCCATTCTTCCATTTCGCGACGGGAGCCGATGCCAGCTTCCGCCAAAACCTTGTGCAAGCGTTCCGCCTTTGGTGGCGGACCGCTCTGCCCCCGGGACTGCGGTTGTTGCCCCTGCCGCCCGCCCCGGCGGCCTTGTTGCGGCGGCGCGGAACGCGGGCCACTACGCCCCTGTCCAGGTTTCTGCCCCGGCCGTTGTTGCCGTGGCGGCGCGATGCGGTTGCCATCGACGTCACCGGGTTCAGCACCCTCTGGCATCTCGCCGTCGGCCGCCTGCGGCGCCCCTTCGCGATTGTCGCGACGCGGACCTCGCCGACTGCGGCTCCGGCCGCCACCCGGCCGCTGACCCGGCTGGCGCTCCGATTTCTGTTCTCCGGTAGCCACGCTCTCCGGAGTCCCCTGCCCTCCCTGCGCCTGGCCAGCTTCCTGTGGTGCCGTTCTTT
>JAPUEC010000250.1:5096-33882 GCA_027492775.1 Rhodocyclaceae bacterium | reverse complement strand
TGACGATGGCGTATCTTTGAATCGAGTCGCTCAACGCCTGATCCTTCAAAACGAGCTTGAGCCGTTTTTGGCCGGTTTCTTCCGAATAGTCCACGTGAACACGCCCCACGGCGCCCGGCTTGCTGCCATCCCCGGACCGCCCGAATGTGAGCGGAGCTCGCCCGGGCTCGCGCTTCCTGACCTGGTGATCGAAGACGATCACCGACGACGCGCCGGTTGCATCCATGACGAGTTCGGAGCATTCCGCATGGTATTTCGCAACAATCTCCTGATCGTCCCGGAAATCATGGACCGCCGAAGGCGCATTCCAGAGTGCGAATCCTTCGGCCTCGACGCCCGGCTGACAAGTCAATTGGCGGGCATCTCGAATCGGTACTCGAATCAGTTCAAATTCGCAGTTCTGCCGTTCGATTCCCGCCGGTGGATCGTACATGCAGATAAATGGATCGCCCTTGGCTTCCCTCAAATAGCCCATTTCTGCGACGACCGATGTCAACTCGCGACGCCAAGGCGAATAGCGGCGGCTGGTGCCGGCGAGAGGAAACGCTTCAATCGAATCGTCCCCCTGCGGCATGGCCCGCGATTGCCGAAGATTGAGTAAATCGACGACTGACATAGGCGCCCTCCATTCAGTTTCAACCCCATTGGGTTGGTAGGTTCATGCTCTGCCAGAGGCAACCCATGGTGAGCGTGAAAAATGACTTGAATGAAGTTTGCCTCGCCCGGCCAGGTCGTTTCAAACGAATTAAATTCAGCCTGACATGCGCCCAAGGAATGCGTGCCTGGAATCCTAAGCGCTTTAAACCACCTCGCCGGCGACATGCCGAATCCAGTCGGCGACGATTCTGACTTCTTCCCTCGGTTGCTGATCCGCGATGACCAGCCAGTACCCGTAATCTTCACCTGAGTGGTTTTGCGACGCAGCCAGCGATATCAGTCGCCCTTCGGCCAACAGCGGTTCGATCAGACTTTTTCGGCCGAGCGCCACGCCTTGACCTGCAAGCGCGGCGTGGATCACGAGATCGTATTGGTTGAAGCGAAGAATCCCTTTTGGCTCCGCTTTCTCAAGCCCCATGGAACCTAACCACTCACTCCACTGTAGCCATGGGCGCTTGGGATCATCGAATTCCAGCAGGACCAGCCTTGAAATCATTTCGGCGGTTGTAAGTTTCGCCAGCCCAAGTGATGGATGGGCAACGGGTACGATTTTTTCCCCGAACAATCGGATCGCGCCAGCCGGCGCATTAGCTGCGGAACAATAGCGAAGGGCGATATCAATCCCCTCCGCCTTTAAATCCAGTATGCGATTGGATGCCGCGAGACGAACGTCAATCGCGGGCCATAGCGTTTGAAACACGCCCAATTGCGGCAACAGCCACAGACCAGCGACGCCTGTGCTCGCGGTTACCGTGACGGGCCGGCGTTCCCGTGGAATGACCAGCGTGGTGAAGACTTCTTGCAGTTGTTGCAAAACGCTGTCCGCGCTCCGAAACAGCCTTTCACCCTCAGCAGTAAACGCAATCGACCGATGCCCTCGAACGAATAGCTTCACTCCGAGGATTTCCTCAAACGCATGGATTTGGCGACTAACCGCCGACTGAGTGAGGCATAGATCGTCGGCGGCAAGCGTAATGCTCATCCGACGACCGACCGCCACAAACCCGCGAACAAGATCAAGAGAAGGAAGGCGCGACAACGGAATGGGCATGCATTTCCCCGGCTGGATAGGGCTCGAATTTGGTTAAAAGAAATCGCGTGTCACTCATGGTTTGCGCTCAACGCCCTGACACGGCACGCAAATTAGTCATGATTCCTTGGGCCAATGGCCATGAGATTAGAGCAGATACGCCCTGAAAATTCAGCATCGCGCGAGTGCAATGAACGACAGGACTCGGAGAGGATTTACCTGATCGTTTGCATGTTTGCCACACCATCCATCGTTTTTAATGCCTTGGCCGCCAAATCCATTGACATGCCTCCTCCGCCTCAACAAAATGCAAACCCATTCAGAAACAACCGCTTTCCAAGGAGACATCGATGCCTGCACCAGCCAATATCAAGGAAAAAATGCGCTGAGACCGTAGGCATCCTGCCGCCCGGAACTCGCGCAAGGCGAATCCGGGCTGGGAAGACGCACTGAAACCCCTGGCCCATTGCCGGGGGTTTTTGTTTTGGGCGCCCTATTTGCCGCCCGTCCTGGCAACACCGGCCTGATCCCGGATTCCGTAACACGCGGCATCGCCGCTGCAATACTTAGGAATCATCATGGGCATTGAAATTGAATTGAACAAAGGGCGCGTTCCGGTCAAGGTCTGGACGCGCGACATCGAACCGGAGGCGATCCAGCAACTGCTGAACGTCGCCTCGCTGCCGATCGTGCATGGCCATATTGCCGCCATGCCGGACGTGCATATGGGCATCGGCGCCACCGTCGGCAGCGTCATCCCGACCTTGCGGGCGATCATTCCGGCGGCGGTCGGTGTCGACATCGGCTGCGGCATGAACGCCGTGCGGACCTCGCTGCGCGCCGGCGAACTGCCGGACAGCCTGCGCGGACTGCGCTCGGCCATCGAAGCGGTGGTTCCGGTGGGCTTCGAGCAGCACGCCGCCAGCCGCATGCGGGGCAGCGCCCTGCAGCGCGTCGGGCGCGTGTTGAACGACCGGCTGGACCGCATCGTCGGCAAGCATCCCGGGCTGATGAAGATGCAGCGCCGCTTCAACGAAACCTGGTTGTGCCAGATCGGCACGCTCGGTGGTGGCAACCACTTCATCGAGCTCTGTCTCGACGAAGCCGATCGCGTGTGGATCATGCTGCACTCGGGTTCGCGTGGCATCGGCAACGTGATGGGGCGGTATTTCATCGCCGCCGCGCAAAAGGACATGCGCCGGCATCAGATGCATCTGCCGGACAAGGACCTCGCGTATTTCTCGGAGGGGTCCGAGCTGTTCGATGACTACGTCGTGGCGGTGGAATGGGCGCAGGACTACGCGCTGCTCAACCGCAACCGGATGATGGCCGCCATCGTCGATGCCTTGAAGGGCCGGCTTCCGCCTTTCCGGCTGGAGGACGAGGCGATCAACTGCCACCACAACTACGTGGCGCGGGAAGAGCATTTCGGCGAGCGCGTGTTCGTAACACGCAAGGGCGCCATCTCCGCTCGTGCCGGCGAACTGGGCATCATCCCCGGCAGCATGGGTGCGAGGTCCTACATCGTTCGTGGCCTGGGCAACGCCCAATCCTTCCACTCCTGCTCGCATGGGGCGGGAAGGCGCATGAGCCGCACCGCGGCCAAGCGCAAGTTCAGCCGCTTCGACCTCGAAGCGCAGACGGCGGGGGTGGAGTGCCGCAAGGATGGCGGCGTTGTCGATGAAATTCCCGCCGCCTACAAGGACATCGACGCGGTCATGGCGCTCCAGCGCGATCTGGTGGAGCCCATCCACACGCTGAAGCAAGTCCTTTGCGTGAAAGGGTGAATGATGACCGGGAAAATCACTATCGTCCTGCCCCAGGCCAAGCCGCGCAACCCGCTGCTGGTCCCGGGGCTGACGCGCCGCGCCGGGGCGCATGGCAAGACCCGGAAGGCCGTTCGCCAGCAAATGCGGCAGCGGACGCAGCAACATCTGGTTGCGTTGATCAACGACGACCGGGCCGAGTTTGAAATCGACTAAACCCTGCCCGCCCCACGCCGGGGCGGGCGCTTTTCTCAGGAGAAAACCATGAACCCAACGATTGCCAGACCTTTCCCGCACTCGTCCTCGAACACAGATTTATTGACGGAAATCCGCCATGGACCACCACGCTATCGAAGAAGTCCTCGCTTGCCTTTGCGGTGAGCGCACCGTTTATTCGTATTATCGAGACCGCTACAGCATCGGCCTGTTGCGCCACCTGACTCGCCATGGCGGGCAAGACACGCCGCTCGGCATCGCCACCCTCAAAAAGTCGTCCTACGCGCCGCTCCTGCAAAAGCCGCGCATCAAATCGGCGCTCGCCAATCTCGGCCACGACAAGATCGACGACCTTTACCTCGCCGGCCACGATCACGACCCGAGCCAGGAATACTTCGTCCTTACGCTCGACACCTGGGGCAGCGCCCGACGCCATGAGCGACGTCGCCGACAGATTTCACGGCCGGGACTCAATCTCGTTCTGCAGCTCAACCTCAGCCGCGAGCACGACCGCCGCTACCGACAACTCGGCTGCCAACACTCGCTCTTCAACTACAACGGGCACCCGGTTTCGCGTAGCCGCAACACCCTGGCCTGGGCGCGCATCGATATCGACTGGGCCAGCAACTGCGCCTTGATCGAAGAAATTCAGTCTGACTGGATTCGCGATGTCGCCTGGCTGGCGGCCCGGGTCGAAAGGCGGCTGGCTCTGGGGCAACCCTCCGACGCGCCGACCAGGCTCTACGGCCTGGAGTGCTCGCTCGCCCAAGCCCAAGGCTACTGCGCCTATGTCCGTGAGCGCTATGCGGCCATCTGGGCCGAGGCCATGCTCTGGGCAAGCATCCAATTCATCTGGGAAGAACTGGGCTTGAGCCGCGTGTTCTACCACAGCGAGAAGGGTGGCCGGCTGCTCAAGGGAATCCGCAGGTCCGCCCCGCCGCGCTCGCTTTATACCGATCTGCCCCGGCGCTTTTGCTTCACGCCGACGCGCGAGGCGCCGCCGTTTCTTGCGGAGCGCAAGGAGGTGCGCCGGATTTTGCGCTACAACCCGGATATCGATTTTTTCGAGCTCCGGCGGGCGGCGTAAATCCGGCGCGGCTTGGCGCTGCGGGCGCGCTTTCCTCAGCGCCGCCTCATTTGGTCGCTTCCGCGATGCATTGCTCCAGTACCGCTGCATCGATCGGCTTGTGCTGGATGACGATGCCGTGGCGCGACATCTCCGCCATCAGCCCGGGATCAGTGTCGCCGGTGAGGATGATGGCGGGCAGGTTTTCGCCGACGGCGTCCCGCACGCCGTTGATGACATCGAAGCCGTTTTCCTCGGGCAGCCGATAATCGGAAATGATGATGTCGGGAACGACGTCGTTCAGGCTTTCCAGCAGATCGTGCTTGGAACTCGCCGCCAAGACGCGATGGCCGGAGGTCTGGAAAAGCGCGCTCAAGGCTTCGAGAACGGCGGGGTTATCTTCCACCAGCGCAATACTCAATGTCCTGCCCGGCCCCACCGGGCTGATCGCGCCAATTTCCTCGGTGGGCACGCCAAGCGGCAGTTCGACGGCAAATACCGACCCCCTGCCCACCTTGGAGCGTACCCGGATTCGCAGGCCCAGGAGGGCGGCGGCGCGGGCGATGATAGCCAAGCCCAGGCCGCTGCCGCGGGTGCGCGCCGTGTCGTCGAGTTGGCGGAATTCTTCGAATATCTCTGAGGTCTGCCCTTCGGGAATGCCGATGCCGGTATCGTGCACCTCGACCCACATCTTGCCCTCCCGCCGGCGGCAGGCGATCAGGATGCCGCCGCGCTCGGTGTATTCCACGGCGTTGGCAATGAGGTTGCCGAGCATGCGGCTGAACCAGACGGGATCGGTGCGAGCGGTGAGCCCGCAACAAACATGGCGGATGCGCAGGTGCTTCAACCGGGCTTCGGGGGCATGGATATCTACGAGATGGCCGATCATGTCGTCGATCGAAAAATCGGTCGCCTGCGGCTGAACGACGCCCGCCATGAGCTTGCTGACATCGAGCAGATCGTTGAGCAGCGCGCTCATGCCGGTGACGCAACCCTTCATGCGATCGACCAGGATCGCATCCTTGGCGGCGATCTTGGTTTTCAGGAGGTCGACGTAGAGCGCCAGCGCGGCCAAAGGTTGTCGGAGGTCGTGGCTGGCGGCGGCGAGGAAGCGCGACTTGGCGTTATCGGCGCGCTCCGACTCGTTCTTCGCCTCCCGCAAGGCTTGTTCGCCCTGCTTGCGCTCGGTGATGTCCATGGCCGTGCCGATGATGCCGACGACCTTGCCGGCGGCGTCTTGGCGCGGTTGGAAAGAGAAATCCCAGTAAATACCTTCCCGCTCGGGCATGTCGACCCGCACTTCGGCTCGGCCACCCCGCGCAGAAGCGATGGCGCCCCCCATGAGGGTATCGAGTTGTTCGGCACTCTCGATGCTCATCAAGTCGCTGTTATGCCTGCCGATGACGTCCTCGACCGCGAGCCCGGCCATGGGATTATTGATCCAGGTGTAGCGCAGTCCGAGATCCTGTTCAAAGACCGTAATTGGGGAATTGGCGAGGGCCACCCGGAAACGCTGCTCGCTTTCACGGCTGGCCGCGCTTTGCGTGCGTTCGGCAATATCCATGATCGCCACTCGGCACTCGGCGCGCCGGTGATCGGCAATTCCTTCCAGATGGACGGAAATAATGCCGCTCGCTCCGAGCAGGTTGAGTTTGCAACTCTGCCGGCGCTCCGAGCTCAGCGCCCGCCCCATGAAGAAGTTGAACGTCGGCACCGAATCTTGCGCCACGAACACACGCAGGTTGCCGCCATGCAACGCCGCCGGCGAGCGTCCGAGCAGCCCGGCGGCGGCGAAATTCGCCATATGGATCCGTCCATCCGGAGCCAGCGTGAGATAGGCCACCGGCGCAAAATCGTAGAGATCGGCGTACAGCGCCGGGGTCACGCCCGCTCCGGGCGCCCCCGGATCAATCTCGCCAGGAGGCCCCGCTGCAGGCCGTCGGCGCGACTCCAGCGGCCATGGATCGGCAGCGCCCTTGCCCGCCGCAGGCATTCCCGCACCCGGCTCGGATTCGGGGTTGAAGTGCCCGCTTTCGTCTGTGTTCATCGCCTCACCCTCGAAAACATTCGCCGAGCACCGTCCCGGGCGTCGGTCCTCAGTTCCCTCGTCACAAGGGTGCTCGACGCCGCCACACAAGAGAAACAGTCATCGCAACCGCTGGCGACGTCGCCCGGTAACGCGGTCCGAGAACATTGCAAAGTCATGGAAGTTGAGGGTTGCGTTCGGACAGCATTTTTCCCTGTGGGCAAAAAATGAACCCGGATGCGGCTCTCGAGCAACCTCCACCTCTTGCGAGGGTTCGCAATCGGCAAGAAATGTCCTCTCTGCGCTATGATGATCTCCATTCCAATTCTCCCGCTCGGCGCAAATGATCAGCGAATCCTCGCAAAACGGCGATCCTGCCTGTCATCTTCACGGCGGTAATGCTCAGGACGAAATCAGCAAGCTACGGTCATGTAAGGAACTCCTGCGTGCCATCAGCAACACGATGGATCTGGGCACCTTGCTCGACCTGCTGGGCAATAAAATTCTTGAAATCGGCAATTTCGACGGCTTCGTCACTACCGCCGTGGATTTCAACGGACAAAACCTGGTTTGCCAAAGCGTCCGTTATCCGGAAGAGTTTCGGCACCTTGAGGCTGCATTCAGCGCCTATAAGTTTCCACTGCCATCCCCAGGTCCGCACGCCTCGGCCTTCCTCGAACAGCGCGTGGTCGTCCAGGACGCGGAAACCGGCAGCGAAGAGGAAAAACTCGCGCTGGCGCGCTGGAAGCTCCGGCAATCACTGATTCTGCCGATAGTGGCCGCCGATCCTGAAGCTCCCGGAGAAATCATCAAGGTGGGCACGGTGATGGTGCTCAATCAAAAGCGCCCGTTTACGCCCGAGGAGAAACAGTATCTCCAGGATTTGATCGCGGTTTTCAGCGTTCCCTTGAGCAACGCCCAGAAATACGCCGAGCTTCTTCACCAAAAGGCGGCGTTCGAATCGGCGGCCTCCGAACAGGAACGGTTTCTCCGTCTCGTCACTGAAATCAACAGCCTGACCCTGCCCGACAAGATTTTCGAATTGATCTCGGTCGAGTTGATGAACCGGTTTTCATTCGATCTGGCGAGCGTCTTCATGGCAAACGGCGGCTTGCTCGAATGCCGCAAGACCATTTCCAAACACCCGGATTTTGCCGCCCGGGCGGCAGCACTGCATGAATACTGCGTCAGCGAACCCTATCTGCTCGATGTATTGGATGGCGGCCTGCCGCATGCCTTCATCAAGAACATCCGCCTGGTGTTCAACGACATCCAGCAGGTGCTGCACCTCGAGATCCCACGAAAGGCGCGCCGGGCGCTCGAAATCATGGAAACGCCCAGAACCGCCGTTAACATGCCCATCCGCTACAAGGGCAAGCCGATCGGCGTTTTGCTGCTGGTCAGCCTGGTCGAACCGGTCAATTTGAGCGAGGCGGATTTCAAGCTTTTCGAGCTGCTTTCGTCCTTTTTCGGCACCGCCATCAGTAACGCCAACACCTACGCCCTGGCGGATGAACAACGCCGGGAAATCGAACGCCTCAACATGATCTTGCAGGACAAGATCGACGAACTGGCCGACCAGGTCGCGACCGACAAGCTCACCGGATTATTCAATTTCCGCACCTTCGAGCAGGAGCTTTTACGGCGCCTCAACGAATACCAGCGCAACACGGTGCGCCAGGGGCTCTCCATCGTCATGGTCGATATCGACCATTTCAAGAAGTTCAACGATACCTATGGGCATGCGGCGGGGAATGTCATCCTGGCCGGCGTCGCGCATGAGATCGCCAATCTTTCGCGCAAGATGGACATCGCCTGCCGTTACGGCGGTGAGGAATTCGTCGTCATCCTGCCCAAGTGCGAAGTCGACGGCGCACTGATCTTCGCTGAGCGAGTACGGCGCGCCATCGAGCAGGCAAGTTTCGAAATCGAAAATCACGGGCGCCTCGGCGTCACCGTGAGCATCGGCGTCTCGACCTTTATCGAGGGCGACAGCCACGAAACCCTGTTCGAGCGGGCCGATCAGGCCTTGTATCGCGCCAAGCACGGCGGCCGTAACCGGGTTTGCTCTTAGCGGTTCCGCAACCTCGCGGAAGCGACACTTCGAATGGATGCGGCACGCGGGACGGCCGTGAAATGGAGGTTCGAATCGGCTTCCAGCGGCGCGCACTGCCGCAGAGGTTTGATTCTCAAATGACCCGCATCCTTAGCGGTTCGCAGGATTGGCCCCGCGCCGATGCATTCATAACATGGAAGGCTTCGCGTCGATCAGCGTCATCGTTGAACGCACCGTTTCCTTGGTCGCATCGAACAGGACGACAAAGCGGGCATCGTCGTGATTGACCTCGTAACGCCATTCCAATGCCAATTCATTGCGCTGCGGGAAGAACGCCGTCCCGGCCGCATCGGAAGGCCCGAT
Organism: Rhodocyclaceae bacterium; assembly: GCA_027492775.1. GTDB lineage: Bacteria > Pseudomonadota > Gammaproteobacteria > Burkholderiales > Rhodocyclaceae > UBA1934. Next base: position 24,702 of record JAPUEC010000250.1, on the reverse strand, counting down.
CAGGCGGAGCACGTCCTGCTTGCTCATCCCTGGCTTGATCATGCTCAAAGTCTCCGAATTGAGCACGTTGCCGATGCTCCGGAGTTTGCCATCCGGCGCGATATTCACCATGAAGCTTTCGGGACTCGCCGGCCCGCGCGGATAGGAGAGTTGAACGGAACCATCCGGATTGTTCCACCGCATGGCGGGCTCACCCATCGTGCGGACAACCTCATTCAGTCCGTCCTTCCCCGGCACCAAGCCCGAGCCGCTATAAGACGCGCAGCCACACACCAAAGCCGTCAAGCCGATCAATATTCCGTATTTCACCTGGTTCCTCCTTCTTGGTCTTTGGACGATTATTGCCGGGCGCGGTTCGCTACGCAACGGCCCTGGTTTGAGATTTTCCGACCCGCAATGCCGCGAAGATCGCCAGCGATTGAAAAACGGCGACGCCGATCAGCACGGCGGCGAATCGCCCCTGGTCCATGAAAAAACCGAAAATCAGCGGCGCGCTCGCGAGCCCAAGGTCGAGACCGGAATAAACGAAACCATACACCCTTCCATATGCCGCCGTCCCAAAGCCGGCAATGGCGGCGCGTCGGATGAGGAGGTCGCGCGAGGGCCCGGCGCTGCCGGAAAAGAAACCGAGGGCTGCCATCAAGCCGGGAATCCCCCAGGCCGGCACCCATTGCGAGGCCAGCAACGCCGCGCAACTGGCCGCAATCGCCAGAACCCAGGCGATGACCCGATCCTGCGCCAGGCGCTGGGCTACGAAGCCGCCGGCGATGATGCCGGCTGCGGACGCCAGCATGTAGCCCGAAAGCGTCGCCGCCGCAGCCGGCAGAGGCAGCTGGTAAAGCGCGCTCAAAATGGGCGTGGCGAAATTTTGCAGGGCGCCGAAGGCCACGGTGATGAGAAAGAAGAAGGCGAAACACAACCAGACCGCGCGCGAACGCAAAAAAGCGAAAGTCGCCTGCGACGCCTCGGCTTTGACCGCGCCAGCGCGCGGGTCGGCAAGCTTGGCGTGGAAGCGCCAGAGCAGGAACATGGCCGGCAGCGCCACCAGCCCTGCGGAAAGCGCTGCGGTGCGCCAACCCGCGAAGGTCGCGAGGGTAGTGAGAAAAATAGGAGCCGCCGCCCAGCCGAGATTGCCGGAAACGCCGTGGACGGCAAACGCATGGCCGAGACGGGCGGATGAAACATTGCGGTTGAGCACGGTGAAGTCGGCCGGATGCAGGACGCAATTGCCGAGCCCAGCCAGCGCCGATGCCAAGAGCACGCCAGCGAAACCTTGTGCCGAGGCAAGCACGAAGCCGGAAAGCAGGAAGCAGAGCATGCCGGCGAACAGCACCCGCACCGCGCCGAAGCGATCGACAAGAAAGCCCGCCGCTGCCTGGCCGGTGGCGGAAACGATGAAAAACAGCGTCATCGCGCCGCCGATGGTGGTGAAATCGAGCCCGAATTCCGGCATCAGCCAGGGGAAGAGCGGCGGCACCAGCATATGGAAGAAATGCGAGGTGCCGTGGGCGAAGCCGATCAGGGCAATTACCTGGGCATCCCGGCCGGATGAGGCGGGAGGAGAAGCGTCGGCCATGGAAGCGCGTGGGAAGCGAAAGCCGTAATTATGCTCCGGGAAGGCACGACTGGTCGCGCCGCAGCATGGCCTCGAGGCCACATATCCAGGCTTTTGCCAATCGGTTAGCATGGGCGGCCCGGAACGCCGCCATGTTCCCATCGCACGCCAAGGAGGTCGTCATGCCCCGTTTTTATCTCGCGCTGCTGCTGGCATTCACTTGCCACTTCGCCCACGCCGGCGTTGCCGACATTTCCAATCGCGATGCCAACGCCGGGTTGAAGGAAGCGCTTACTCGCGGCGCGGACTTCGCGGTTGCCAACCTGGGCAAGCCGGATGGATTCCTCGGCAACCCGCGGGTCAAGATCCCGCTGCCCGACACGCTGCGTAAGGGCGAAAAGGCGCTGCGTGCCATCGGCATGGGCAAGCAGGCCGACGAGTTGACGCTGACCATGAACCGCGCCGCCGAACAGGCGGTGGTCGAGGCCAAGCCCATCCTCACCGACGCCATCAAGAAAATGACCTTGCAGGACGCCAAGGCCGTGCTCACCGGCGGTGACGATGCCGCGACTCAATATTTCAAGCGCACTACCTCGACCCAGCTGAACGCCAAGTTCCTGCCGGTGATCAAGCGGACCACGGGCAAGCTGCAACTGACGGAGAAATACAACAAGTTCGCCGGCCAGGCCGCCGGCCTAGGCCTAATGAGCAAGCAGGACGCCGACCTCGACAGCTACGTGACGCGAAAGGCGATGGACGGCCTTTTCCTGATGATCGCCGAACAGGAAAAGAACATCCGCAAGGACCCCATCGGCGCCGGCAGCGACCTGTTGAAGCGGGTTTTTGGCGGTCTCAAATAGGCGCCAGCGGGCGCAAATGGCATTGAAACTTAAAGGAAAAGCGTTTTCATGCCGTGAATAGGTTCAAGGAGAACCACCGTGAACCTCTATCGCCTGACCCAGACGACCCGGAGCACCACCCGTCCCGCCGCGACGCTGCCGACCAATGCTCACGAGGCGCTGGTGCGGCAGGTCGGCGAGACGGCGGCGGCCGATGGCGATCGGGAACATCGGCGACCGCACCACGGCGCAAGCGCGGACCATGATGTCGCCGACGGGCGCCGGAGCGATGAAGCGGCGCGCGATGCCAAGGAAGTCGCCGAAGAACTCTCGCGCATGGGCGCGAAGGCGCAGGGACTCGTCAAATCCGGCGCTTCCGGCCTTCAATACCGCCAGCTCAATATCGCCGTCTGAAACATCGCGGAAAGACGGCGAAGCAGCGTCTGCACGGCCACGGTTCCGGAGTAAAATCCCGCCTCCCCCGCTTGGCCGGGATGCCCGTTTTACCCATGTCCGCAGCCCTCAATCCGCAACAACGCGAAGCCATCCGCTACCTCGACGGCCCCCTGCTCGTCCTGGCCGGCGCCGGGTCGGGCAAGACGCGGGTGATCACCCAGAAGATCGCCTACCTGGTCGAGGACTGCGGCTTCCAGCCGCACAACATCGCCGCCATCACCTTTACCAACAAGGCGGCGCGCGAGATGCAGGAACGGGTGGACAAGCTGCTACCCGGCAGGCCGACCGATACGCTGCAAATCTCCACCTTCCACTCGCTCGGGGTGCGCATCCTGCGCGAGGAAGCCAAGGCGCTGGGCTACAAGCCGCGCTTTTCCATTTTCGATTCGGCCGACAGCGCCGGCATCATTTCCGATCTTGCCAAGAGCGTGGACAAGGGCGCCATCCGCCGCCTGCAGAGCATCATCTCCAACTGGAAGAATGCCCTGCTCTCGCCGGAAGCAGCCCGCGCCATCGCCGCCAGCGAGCACGAGGCGCTGGCGGCGCAGGTCTACGTTTCCTACGCGGCGACGCTGAAGGCTTACCAGGCGGTGGATTTCGACGACCTGATCATGCTGCCGGCACAGATTTTCGAGTCGCACCCGGAAGTTTGCGAAAAGTGGCAGAACCGCCTGCGCTACCTGCTGGTGGATGAATACCAGGACACCAACGCCTGCCAGTACCGCCTGCTCAAACAACTGACCGGCCCGCGCGCCCAATTCACGGCGGTGGGCGATGATGACCAGGCAATCTACGGCTGGCGCGGCGCCGATATCGAGAACCTGAAGAAACTGCCGGCCGAGTTTCCTCAGCTCAAGGTGATCAAGCTCGAACAGAACTACCGCTCGACCGTGCGCATCCTCAAGGCCGCCAACAACGTCATCGCTAACAACGAAAAGATCTTCGAGAAAAAGCTCTGGTCCGAACTCGGCTATGGCGACCCGATCAGCGTCAGCGTCTGCCACGACAACGAGGCCGAGGCCGAAAGCGTGGTGATGAAGCTGCAGGCGCACAAGTTCGAGCATCGCGGCAAATTCTCCGACTACGCCATCCTCTATCGCTCCAACCATCAGGCGCGGTCGATCGAAACCCAGCTGCGCAACCAGCGCGTGCCCTACCTGCTCTCCGGCGGGCAGTCCTTCTTCGACAAGGCGGAAATCAAGGACATCATTGCCTACCTGCGCCTGCTCGCCAACGAGGACGACGATCCGGCCTTCATCCGCGCCGCCACCACGCCCAAGCGCGGCATCGGCGCCGCCAGCCTGCAAGCGCTCGGCACCTACGCCGGCGAGCGCCATATTTCGCTCTTCGCGGCGGTGTTCGAACAGGGCTTCGCCCAGCGCCTGCAAGCGCGGCAACTGGAAGCGCTGCACGAGTTCGGCCACTTCATCAATCGCATCCAGTCCCGCGCCGCGCGCGAACCGGCGCCGCAGGTGCTGGCCGATCTGCTCAAGGCGGTGGATTTCGAAGGCCATCTCTACGATCACGACGACGACCGCACCGCCCAGAACAAGTGGGCGAACGTGATGGAATTCGTCGATTGGCTGAACAAGAAGGGCGAGGCCGAGGGCAAGACCCTGATCGAGCTGACCCAGAGCATCGCCCTCATCAACATGCTCGACAAGAACGACGAAAACCACGACGCCGTGCAGCTTTCCACCCTGCACGCGTCCAAGGGGCTCGAGTTCAAGCACGTCTTTCTCACCGGCGTCGAGGAAGGCATCCTGCCGCACCGCGAATCGGTCGAAACCGGCAAGGTCGAGGAAGAACGCCGGCTGATGTACGTCGGCATCACGCGCGCCCAGCGCTCGCTGCATGTCTCCTATTGCGAACGGCGCAAGCTCGGGCGCGAGTTCGTCCCCTGCCAGCCTTCGCGCTTCATTGCCGAAATGGGCAAGGAAGATCTCCGCATCACCGGCGGCAAGGCCGCGACGGCGCCGGACAAGGCCACCGGCGCCTCGCGCCTAGCCGCGCTGAAGGCCATGCTGGCCGCTGGAAACACTTGAACACGGCTGAGTAACGCTCGGTCACACAGCGTTACCCTCTTCTTGACTACCGATTGTCGGAGGCCGCGTTAATCGCGGTAAGGCGGGACAACATTGCCCCCCTCGCAAACCTTAATAGGAGAGACACCATGATCAAGCAACTTATCGCCATCGCCATCGCCGCCGCTTTCGGTATCGCCCACGCCGCCGACGTCAAGCCGGCCACCGACACCAAGCCGGCCGTCGAGAAGAAGGTCGAAGCCGCCAAGCCGGCCGAAACCAAGGCTGACGCTGCCAAGGAAGCCACCCCCGCCGCCGACAAGAAGGCGACCACGGAAAAGGCTCCGGTAGCGAAGAAGGCACATAAGGCCAAGAAGGCTCACAAGACGAAGAAGGCCGACCAGAAGGCTGACCAAAAGGTCGAGAAGGCCGCCGACAAGCCGGCCGAAACCAAGTAATTCCGGTTTCCACGGACAAGGGCGCTTCGGCGCCCTTTTTTTCGTCCACCGCTGGCGACCCGGGCGCCACCCTTTTCCCGCCGATGCAGCTCACCCCGCCGCCATGCGCGCCGATAAAGGCTCAAAACGCATCATGACAACCGATTTAAAGCTGCGGCGTTAAGCGCAGAGGCGGAGCAACTCGCTCCCCTTTCAACCAAACAGGAGAGGCACCATGATCAAACAGCTCATCGTCATCGCCCTTGCCACCGCTTTCGGTATCGCCTACGCCGCCGACGAAAAACCCGCCAGTGGCGAAAAGCCGGCCGCTGCGAAGAAAGCGCCAAACATCAAGACTACGGACAAGGCTCATGCCACGGTCAAGCCGAAAAAAGCCGCTGCGGCAACCGGCGAAGCCAGCGCGCCAGCCGAAGAAAAGGGCGCAACCGAAAAGAAACAAAAGAAGGGCAAGCAGTCCAAGAAAACCAGCGCCGATAACGGGACCGAGCCCGCCAAGTAAACGGATCGCCCATCGAAGAGGCGCTTCGGCGCCTTTTTTCGTTTTCGCATTTACCAGCATTTTCAGCCGGGACAGCAGGCCTTGCGCAACGAACCCGAACGCTTTCTGCTGGCCACATGCAGCTTCGCCGAAGTGGAAGGCCTGTCCCGGGCGCAAAAGAAAAGCGCCCGGAGGCGCCTTCCCTGAACCGGCGGCGGCGCAGCGATTCGCTGCCGCCGCACAGCGTCCTTACTTGACCAGACTCAGCATGTGATCGACGGCCGCCTTGACCTCGGCATCCGACAGATCAGCGGCGCCGCCCCTGGCAGGCATGGCGTTCTTGCCAAGCAGCGCGCTCTTGTAAAGCGTTTCCTTGCCCTGGGCAATGCGTGCTCCCCAGGCGGCCTTGTCGCCGGCCTTGGGTGCGTTGTTCACACCGGTAGCGTGGCAGGCGCTGCAAATCGCCTTGAAAACGGTGAGACCATCGCGCGGCTTGCCATCGGATGGCGCCGCCGCTTTCTGCAACTCGAAACCGGCCACCGGCTGGATGCGGGCATCGACCGAATCGGCGTCCAGCGCCGCCACCACCGCCGGCTTGTCGCCCTTGATGGTAAATGGCACGACCACGAGCATGAGCAGCACGGCCGCGATAATCGAGCCGATCATGATGGTTTGCGAAGAATTCTTTTTCTGGGGATCGGTCATGCTTTCTCCTGAAGCACTGAATATTAGAGCGAGCGATTATAGCGGTTTGCCGCGACGCACGCATCGCCGTCATGGACGGTAAAAACTAAAAAGGGTATGCTTTGCGGCCTTCGCGCCTGGCAGCAGAACGAATCGTCCTCCAAGGGCAGTCGCCCAGACGCGGAAAGCATCACCTCGCCATTGCCAATGGCCAAAGCGCCCGTAGCTCAGCTGGATAGAGTACTGCCCTCCGAAGGCAGGGGTCGCACGTTCGAATCGTGTCGGGCGCGCCAAACACCATGAAATGGGCACTTCTGCGGGAGTGCCTTTTTTGTTCTGCAAGCTCCCCCTCGTCAGGCGCCTGGCACCCCCGGCGGAATATGCCCGTCCACCCGATGGTTCCGAAACGCTCGCCACAGGGAAAAATCGTACGCGATCTTGAGCACGCCACAGGCGAGGAGCGGGACGGCCAGCCAGCCGGCGGCAAACAACGCGCCGCCGATTGCCGGCGCGGCGGCCGCTGCAAGGCTGCGCGGAACGGCGGTGAAGCTCGCCGCGGCGGCCCGCTCGCCCGGCGTCACCACCGCCATGACGAAAGCGGCGCGTGCGGGAACGTCCATCTGCGACAGCAGCGCGCGCAGCGCCAGCATGCCCAGCGCCATCTCGAGCCCGGGGGAAAAAGCAGCGGCGATGAGGCAGAGGCTGGCGGGGATGTGGGTGAAGACCATGGTGTTGAGCAGGCCGATGCGCCTGGCGAGCACCGGCGCCATGAGTTGTGAAGCCGCACTGAGCAGCCCGGCCCAGAAGAAGAAACTTCCCGCCGCCGCCAGCGAAAGATCGAAGCGCCGGAACAGCCAGAGCGCCATGAGGGCATTCACGACCAAGCCGCCGGCGAAAGAATCGACCGAAAAAAGGATGGCGAGCCGGACGACGATGGCGCGCGAAGCGCCGAGCCTTTCCGCGCGCTTGGGCGCCTCCTGGCGCGAATCGGGCAGTCGGCGATAGAGGAGCCAGATGGCGCAGCCGATGGCGCCATAAAGCACGAACATTCCGCGCAGAGCCTCGGTTGACGACAGCTCGGAAAACCCCTCCAGCCAGCCGGGCACCACCGTCATCAAGGCGCCGAGGGCGGCGAAGAGCGTTCCCGCAAGGGTGTAGCGGGCGAACAGGGCGGTCCGGGCTTCGCCTTGCGCGGCTTCGGCCACACGGGCGTGTTCGAGCGGCAGGAAGACGCTGACGTCGCCGGAGCTGGGATTCAGCGTTCCGACAAAAGCGATGACGAGCAAAGGCCAGAAGTCCGAACCGGCGGCAAAGGCGAAACCGGTCGCCGCCATGAGCAGCGCGGCGGCGAGCAGCAATTGCCGTTGATGAAAGCGATGCCCCCAGGCACCCAGCGCCAGCGTCGCCAGCGCGGAACCCAGCAGGGTGGCGGTCGCCAGCACGCCAACCTCCCAAGTTCCGAACCCGAGCGCCAGGAGGTAGGCGGGCAGCAGCACGGCGATATAGCCATCCGCCAGCGCCCGCAGCGCCCGCCCGACGAGCAGCGGCAAGACCCCGCCATCGGCGTCGGGCGGCAGCAGTAATCGGCGGAGGGCGGCGCGCATGGCTCTTGGATTTTCCGGGTGTGTAACGAATCGGGGTCTGCAAGTTTGGCACATCGATACTTTCCGGACCATCGCCGAGCCGCCAGATTTGGGCCGATTCATCACATTGCTACGCGCCGAGAATGCCTTTTGTCAAGGCGCCGGCACATATGCATACGCTTTTTGCATAGAGCCGTCGATATGTCGCAATTCGAATCTTGAATATCAGGCACGGAACAATACCGGCGCATGTCGCTCCAATATCCCATTGATTTACAAGAAGGGGCGCGTCATTCAACCGATTTCCAAAGTGCATTTCGTGCGCAAGGCAAAGTCATATGCCCATCGGCAGTTGCGCGACGTCTTGCATCGGCTGCCGACGATCGTCAGCGCGCCGCTTTATCGGCGCATGGTGCGCTGCGATGAAAGTCCGCCCGCCAACCTGACGCTCAAGCTCGCCGAAACGCAGGAGGAGCTTGAAGCGTGCTTCAAGTTGCTGCACCAGGCCTACGTCCGCGCCGGATTGATGCAGCCCCATCCCTCGGGCCTGCGGGCGACGCTCTACCACGCCCTGCCCACCACCAGCACCCTGCTCGCCAGTTATAACGGCGAGGTGGTCGGCACGCTTTCGCTCATCCGCCAGAGCAAGCTCGGCTTCCCGCTGCAGAAAATTTTCCAGATCGACGCCATTCAGAAACTTGGCGGCAATATCGCCGAGGTGTCGGCGCTGGCGGTGGCGCCGCGTTTTCAGGCGCGCGGCGGCATGATCCTCTTCCCGCTGCTCAAGTTCATGTACGAATATGCCACGCGCTATTTCGACACGCGGCACCTCGTCATCGCCGTCAATCCCAAGCACATCGGTTTTTATGAGTCGGTCCTGTTCTTCCGCCGCCTGCAGAAGCGGACGGTGGAACACTACGATTTCGTTAACGGCGCGCCAGCGGTGGGCGCCCATCTCGACCTCAAGGCAGCGGAAGTAACGCTCAAGCGGGTGTACGGGCGGCTGGAGCAGTCGCGCAATCTCTACCACTACTTCACCGGATTCGAACTGCCCAACATCCATTTCCCGACCAAGCGCTTCTACACCACCACCGACCCGGTGATGACTCCGGCGCTGCTCGACTACTTCTTCAACCAGCGCACCCAACTCTTCGCCAACCTGCCGGCCCGGGAACTGCGCACATTGCACGCCATCTACGACCTGCCCGCCTATCGGGAATGTCTGCCGCCGATGCCCGAGGATTCGATCACCGGCAAGGAGCGCCGCCGCCACCGTCGCTTCTCGATCAGTTGTCCCGGGCAGGCCATCCTCGAAAGCGGCAAGCCCGGCAAACCCATTCCCTTGACGGTGCTGGAGTGCTCGAATGCCTGGGTGCGCGCCGAAATCCACAAGCCGCTGGCGCTCAACAGCACCTGCCGCCTCGACATCCACCTCGGCAGCCACGACGACGCCAGTTTGCAGACCTGCGTGACCCGCAGGGCGACGACGCAAAAGAACGTCTACGTCTTTCGCATCGATGGCGCCGACCTCGCCTGGCAAAAATTCGTCACCGCCCTCTACAACGCGGCGACCCACGAAGACTTGGAACACGCGACGCAGTTCATGAAAATCTAGGGGGGTTCTCATGGCGGATGCGCCCGCCAGTTGGGAACGACCCTAACCCTCGGTTCTCCGCTCCCACCCTCATTTCGCGCAAAGTTTGTGATATTTATGCATGGCCGCCGATCAAACCGGAGGGAGCGCAGTCCAACGCGCATGGACTTGCCGCTCGAACCTTCCCCGCGTGATCCACAGGCCGCCATGGCAAGCACGGTTGATCAACGGTCTGTGCGAACTTTCTTGATGTGGCTGGTGCTGGCATGCCTCCTGCCCGGAATCATCGGCGCATCGGCGCTGTTCATCTACGAATACCGCGGGGGGCGCGCGCAGCTTGAAGAAGACACCATCCAGACCGCTCGCGCCCTGGTTCAGGCGGTGGACAACCGTATTTTGCGCGTCGAGGGCCTGGCGCATGGCTTGAGCAGCTCCGAAGCGCTCGCTGCTGGCGATTTTGAAAAATTTCACGAGCTGGCGCGCAAGGCAATGGAACAAAGCGGGCTGGGCGCAACGGTCGCGCTCACCGATGTGAACGGCCGTCAAATCGTGAATACCGCGGCGGAATTCGGCAGCCCGCTGCCGCTTCATGGCGACCCGGAAACCGTTCGCCGGGCGCTTGAAACCGGTCAATCCGTCGTTTCCAACGTCTTCGTCAGTTCTGTGCTCAAACGCCCGTTGGTCGCCGTTGTCGTGCCGGTCACGCTGCGTGGGCGCACGGAATATACGCTGACCATCACCGTTTTGCCCGAGAACTTCAACGACATCCTCGACATGCTGGGCCTGCCCGAGGATTGGGTCGCCACCGTTCTCGACGGCACCGGCAGCATCATCGCCCGCAGCCGCGAAACGGAACGCTACGTCGGACAGAAGCCGGCGGACGTCTTTCTCCGGCGCTTCATGTCGGCGGACGAAGGCACGGTCGAGGGTGTGATGAAAGACGGCATTGCCGTAGTCTCCACCTTCAGCCGCTCATACTCGACCAATTGGCGGGTTTCCATTTCCATTCCTCAGTCCATCCTCACCGGGCAGGTGATTCGCCGCCTTTCAGCGCTCGCGCTCGGCATCGCCACGCTCTTCGTGATCGGCCTGCTGCTTGCGCGGCGCATGAGCTTGAGAATCGCCAGTTCTTTCCAGGCGCTGATCGAGCCAGCGACCGCACTCGGCTCAGGCGCGCAAGTCTCGATTCCTAAAGTCGATGTCAAGGAAGCGGCCGAAGTCGCCGGTGCCATCGGCCGTGCCGCCCAACTGCTCGACGAACGCACGGCATCGCTCCGGGAAACCAATCGCGCGCTCCTCAAAAAGGAAAAGGAACTGGACGAGGCGAATCGGCTGGCACGCTTCGGTACCTGGCACTGGAATCTCGCCACCGGCGAAGTGGAAACCTCCAAATCCTTGCGCGAAATTTATGGACGCGACATTCCGCCATTTACCGAACAGCGCGGCACGCTATTGACCGAGGAATCCTGGGAGCGCGTTTATGCCGAGGCCCAGCGCGTCGAGCAGACAGGCGGCTACGACCTCGAATTGCAAGTTAATCACGGTAGCGGCGAGCTCATCTGGATCCATTCCAAATGCGCCGCCATCCGCAATGCCGATGGCCAGATCATTGCGCTGCATGGCACGGTGCAGGACATCACCGAGCGCAAGCATGCCGACGAGCAACTGCGGGCGAGCGAGGAAAAATACCGCAGCCTCTTCTCCAACATGACCGAGGGCTTCGGCCTGGGCGAGCCGGTGTTTGACAGCGCCGGAAAGCCGGTTGATGTCTGCTTCCTGGAAGTCAACGAGGCCTTTTACGTCCATACGGGCATCCCCCGCGGCATCGAAGGCCGGCCGCTCCGCGACGTCCTGCCGAATCTGGAACAATCCTGGCTCGAGCGGTTTTGCGCCGCTGCGCTGACCGGAGAGGCAAGCCGTTCCGACGATTACAACAGCGACACCCAGCGCCATTACGACGTCCACCTCTTCTCCCCCGGTCCCGGCCGCTTCGCCACCATCTTCCGCGATATCACCGAACAAAAGCGCATCGCCAGCGCCTTGCAGGAAAGCGAGGCCTATCTCCGGGAATTGATCGCCGCGCTGCCCGGCGCGGTGTGGACGGCAACCGCGAATGGCACCGTCGATTTCATCGGCGAACAGTGGATGGAATACACCGGGGCGACGCTGGAATCGCAACTGGGTGCGGGTTTCCTCGATTCTGTCCACCCCGAGGATCGCGCCGCTCTCGCCCAAGGCTGGCAGGAAGCGGTAGCCAACGAGGTCCCCTGCCTGCTCGAATACCGGCTGCGCCGCCGCGATGGCCAGTATCGCTGGTTCAATTCCCGCGGCGCCCCGCTACGCGACGGTGAAGGGAAGGTCAGGCGCTGGCTGGGCGTGGCGACCGATGTCGACGACCTGAAGCGGACCCAGGATGCTCTGCAGGACAGCGAGCAGCGCTATAGCTCCCTCTTCAACACCAAGACCAATGCCATCGCCCATCACAGGGTCATCGTCGATGCCGATGGCAATCCGGTCGATTACATCGTCGAAGCGGTCAATAACACCTTCGAAAAAATGCTCGGCCTCAGCAAGGAAGCGGTCGAAGGCAAGCGCATCACCGAAGTGTTTCCAGACATCCACAGCTTCGATTTCGACCCCATCCTGCACTTCGGCGAGATTGCCTTGAAGGGCGGCGAAGGCAATTTCGAGATGTATTTTCCGCCAACCCACCAGTGGCTGGCCATTTACGCCTACAGCCCGAAGCCCGGGCAATTCACTTCCATTTTCAACGATATCAGCGCCCAGAAAGACGCCGAAGCCGCGCTCTGGGAAAGCGAATACCGGCTGGCACTCGCGCTCAAGGCCGGTGGCACGGCGGTCTGGGAAATAGATGTGGCGACGCAAATGATGCTTCCGGCGGATGCGCTGCTATTTACGATGCTAGGCTACACCCCCAACGAGCTGAGCACCTCGGCCGGCTGGATCGCGATCATGCACGACGAGGACCGCGAGCGGGTGACGGCATTGGTCAACGAAGTCATCACCGGCCAGCGGGAGAGTTTTTGGGGGGAACTGCGCTTTCGGACCAAGGATGGCAGCTGGCGCTGGGTGCTCGCACAGGCGGTGGCGGCAAGTCGCGATGTACACGGCAAGGCTATCCGCCTCGTCGGCACCCACACCGACATTACCGAACGCAAGGCGGCCGAGGAGCGGGAACGTGAAGCGGCGCTCCACGACTCGCTCACCGGACTGCCCAACCGCGCTCTTGTCTTCGAGTACAGCCAGCGCCTTCTCGCGGGCGCACAGCGCAGCCATGGGCGCGGCGCCTTGTTATTCATCGACCTCGACCGCTTCAAGCCAATCAACGACCTTTACGGCCACGAAGTCGGCGACCGGGTGCTGCAGGAAGTAGCGGCGAGGCTCACCGCCTGCACGCGCAGTGAAGATTTGGTCGGGCGCCTCGGCGGCGACGAGTTCGTCATTTTCCTGTCGCAGCTCGACGCCGGTCGCCATCGGGCGGCGGTCGTCGCCCAGCACGTGGTCGAGAGTATCAGCCAGCCCTTCGTCATCGATCAGCTCGAACTGTCACTTTCTCCCTCCATCGGCATCAGCTATTACCCCGAACATGCCGACGATGTCAGCAGCCTCATCCACGCGGCGGATTTGGCGATGTACCAGGCCAAGCAGTCCGGCCGGGCGAATTACCGTTTCTACACGCCCGAGCTCGATGACCGCGCGGAAGAAGCCTCTTCGCTCGAAGGCCGGCTCAAGCACGCGCTCCGGCACGAGGGATTCGCGCTGCACTACCAGCCGGTGATCGATCTCAGGACCGGCCAGCTCACCGGGGCGGAAGCCTTCTTGCGCCTCACCGACGACGGCAAGGCAGTGACGCCGCAAGGTTTCATCCCGGTCGCCGAATCGGCGGGGTTGATCGGCGACCTCGGCGAGTGGGTGATCACCGAGGCCTGCCGTCAACATGAAGTCTGGCGGGACCAGGGGCTGCGGGTCACCATCGCCGTCAACATTTCGCCGCTGCAATTCCGGCAGCGCGATTTTGCCGACAAGCTCCGTCGCATCATCCACGCGGCGGGTGCCGACCCGGCCTGCCTGCAGCTCGAGGTGAACGAAAGCACGGTCATGGAAAACCTTGACGACGCCGTCGACATCATGCGGGCGATCAAGTCGCTGGGCGTGCGCATCGCCCTCGACGATTTCGGCACCGGCTTTTCCAATCTGAGCAACCTGAGCTGCCTGCCGCTCGACAAACTCAAGGTGGACCGCTCCTTCGTCAGCGGCATCGAGAGCGACCAGGCGAGCCGCGCGGTGATCGAAGCGATCATCGCCCTCGGCCACTGCCTTCAACTGGAGGTCGTGGGCGAAGGCATCGAATCGGAAAGCGTGCTGAGCTACCTGCGCGAACACGGCTGCGACCAGGCGCAAGGATTCTTGTTCAGCAAGCCGCTGCCCGAACAGGAATTTTCGCATTGGTACCGGCAGCAGCAATGGCGGTGAGCTTAGCGCCGTAGCGCCGATTTGCGCTACACCGCTGGCCGGTCGCGCGGCGCATGCACAACGCCCCGATTTGCGGGTGCGATCCCTTATCCGCTGTTGCCGCCCGGTTGCTTCCTTGCCCCGCTGGCATCGAAGCCCGCACCGGGCTGAAAGGGAAGGCCCCGATAAGATCAAGAAAACCTCCGAGGCCGCTCACGTCGAAACCACAACCCGAACCCGCTCAACTTTCTTCACGCGCTGCGGCGCGCCAAGCGCCCCGGCGCCAGGCGGCAAGAAGCGCATTGCAGGCAACGCAAGTCATCGACCCCTGAAACAGCCAGCGATCACCGGTCGGCGTGCGTCCCATTCCACCGAGTATTCATCACATTCGGCCGAGGTCATGTATTCTCGCCGCATTAGCAATGCGCCCGGAATAGGCATGACGACACCCCACCGCCAGCAATTGATCCGTTCGTTGTTCGACGAGTACATCGAAATGTACGCTGCTCGCGATGATCGCCTGACCACGCGCTTCAGCGAAAATTTCAGTGGCTATGCCGGCAGCAGCGACCAACTCGTCAAGGACCGGGAGGAGTGGATTCGCGTCACGCGCAACGACTTTGCGCAGGTTCCCGGCCGCATCGACATCGAAATGCAGGATCTCTTTCTGCAGGATTTGAGCGAAGACGTAGTTGCCGTCACCGCGTTTTTCCATATTCACCTCCCGGATCACGACCCCATCCTGGCGCGCGAAACGGCTCGGCTGGTCCTGGTTTTCCGCCAGGAGAGCCAGGAATGGAAGATCGCGCATAGCGGCATCTCGATTCCCTACGGATTGGCCCGGGAGGGCGAGGTCTATCCGATGACGCGGTTGCGGCAACGCAATCACGACCTCGAGGCGCTTGTCGAAAAACGCACGCTGGCATTGAAAGAAGCCAACGACAAGCTCGACGCCTTGAGCAATACCGATGGCCTCACCGGCATTGCCAACCGTCGCCACTTCGACGGCCTGCTCGCGCAGGAATGGGATCGCGGACAACGGATCGATTCGCCGGTCGCACTGATCCTGCTCGATGTCGACCACTTCAAGCATTTCAACGACTGCTACGGCCATGTCGCCGGCGATCATTGCCTCCAGGCCATTGCCGGCGCCCTGATCCAGGCCGGACAGCGCGCCGGCGAACTCGCCGCCCGTTACGGCGGCGAGGAATTCATCATCCTTTTGCCCGGCGCCACCCTCGAAGACGCCTTGCGCTGTGTTAACCGTATCCAGTGCGAGATCGCAGCGCTGGCGATACCGCACGCGGAGACCTCGCCCGGCGTCGTCACCGTCAGCCTCGGCGTTGCAAGCCTGATTCCGGCGCGAGAAGTCGCGCCGGAACAGCTGCTGCGGCGCGCCGACGAAGCGCTTTACCGGGCAAAGAACGCCGGCCGCAATCGCGTCGAATTCTGACCAGCGGATCCGATCAGCGCTGCAAATCCACCACCACCCGGCCGTGGCCCCGACCGTCGAGCAGTTCGGCGGCGATTTCGGGCACCTGTTCGAGGGCGATTTCGCGTGAGGCCTGGTCGAGCATTTTTACCGGCAGGTCCTGGGCGAGCCGTTTCCAGGCTTGCAGCCGCACAGGCGTCGGGCAGCGCACGGAATCGACCCCCAGCAGGTTCACCCCGCGCAGGATGAAGGGATAGACGGTGGTGTCGACATCGGTTCCGCCCACCAGGCCGCAACTGGCGATGCTGCCGCGATAGGCGACGCGGGCGATGAGCGCCGCCAGCGTCTGGCCGCCGACGGTATCGACGACGCCGGCGAAGGTTTCCGCTTCAAGAATCGGCCTGCCGGGCTTGGAGGGCGCGAAATCATTGCGCCCGACGATCTTCTTGGCGCCCAGGCTGCTCAGGTAATCCGCCTGATCCGGCCGCGTCATCGCCCACACCTCATAGCCGAGCTTGGCGAGCACCGCCACCGCGACGCTGCCGACGCCCCCCGAAGCGCCGGTAACCAGCACCGGCCCGGAATCCGGCCGCACGCCCTGGTGTTCGAGCGCTTGCACGCAAAGCATGGCAGTGAGGCCGGCGGTGCCAATTTGCATCGATTGCTTGAGGTTGAGCCCGGCCGGCAGCGGCACCAGCCATTCGGATTTCACCCGCGCCACCTGGCTGTAGCCGCCCCAGTGGCGCTCACCAACCCCCCAGCCGGTGAGCACCACGGCATCGCCGGGCTTGAAGGCGGGGTTGGCCGAAGTGCGCACGGTGCCGGCAAAGTCGATGCCGGGAATGGCCGGAAACTTGCGGATGATGCCGCGGTTGCCGATGGCCATGGCGTCCTTGTAGTTGATGCTCGAATAGCGCACGTCGATGACGACGTCGCCTTCCGGCAGCGCCTCCAGGGTCAATTGGTCGATGCTCGGGGAGACCTTGCCATCCTCGCTCTTGAGGACCAGCGCCTTGAAATTGGGATTGCTCATGGTGTTCCTGCCTTTCTGTGCGAATGAGTGGGGACTTGCTTGCGAATGAAAACGTTCAGTAGAGCGTGTCTGCGGGCACCGGGATCTGCGGGCGGTAACTAGGTTGCGCGGCCCGCAGGCGGGCGCGGGTGTCGCCGAGATCCATTTCGCCGAGCAAGCGGATCAGGCCGAGGCGCCGCCCGGCGACGAACAGGGCCTTGTCTTCGGCCTCCAGCGCGAGATAGCGATCGAGAATGCCGAGCAGGCGCCCGTAATCCCCCGGCAGATGGCCGCGCAGATCCATGAGCAGATTGATGCGATGGTCGCTGACCAGTTCGGTGGGCGTGTTGCGGAGCTGGTTCAGGAAGATGCGGATTTCACGCACGGTTTCGTCCTCCGAAAGCGGTTCGAAGTTGCCGGCCCGGTATTCGTCGGCAAGTGGAGTGCCGTCGAGCACGAAGCAGGTACGCAGGCGGACGCGCTCCGGCGCGATTTCGGCGATCAGCCGGCCGCTGTCGAGGGCGTGCTTTTCCGACCAGCGCCGCCCGCCCAGCCCCGGCATGAAGTAGCAGCAGAGTTCCAACCCCGCTTCCTTGACGCGCAGGCAGGCGGTTTTCTGCTCGGCAGTGGTGGTGCCCTTGTTCATGAAAGCGAGCACTTCGTCACAGCCCGATTCCAGCCCGACATGGATGCGGTCGAGGCCGGCCTCGCGCAGCCGCCGCAGGTCTTCCACCTTGCGGTTGATGAGCATGCGGCTGCGCGAATAGGCGGTAATGCGCTCGACCTTCGGCAGGTAGCGGCGGATAGCGGCAAGGATTTCGAGCAGGCTATCGACCTTGGCCGCCAGGGCATCGCCATCCTGCAAAAAGACGGCGCGATAACTATGATTGGTCGGGTCGGCGGCGAGCTGCCGGATGTCCTCGATCACCTCGGCGCTGCTGCGCACCGAGAATTGCTCGCCCTTGTAGGCGGGGCAGAATTTGCATTTGTTCCAAGGGCAGTTGCGCACCACCCGGATCAACAAGCTGTGCTGCTCGCTCGGCGGGCGCAGGCTGCCGCGCTCCACGGTGCGCTCGGCCGGGTTTCCGCATTCCATGCATTCGATGCCGTTCATTTTCTTGCTCCTTGTCGTGTTCGGCGCCGCTTGATCACTCTAGACGCTGGCCTTGCCGGGCGCTGCAAAACCGGCCGGCATCAGTGGCAAACCGGCGCCGGGTCGAGCGGGTAAAGCGCTTCGTCGAAATCGTCGAGTGAGGGGAAGCGCAAGGGTTGCAGCGTCTCCAAGCCCTTGAGATGGCTTTCGTACTGTTCCAGCGTTTCCCGCCGCGCCTCGGCCGAGATGTAGGGCACATGGAAGGCGAAGAAGGGCGGCAGGACGGTGAAGCCGACATAGGCCAGGGTGCCGCGCAGGATATGACTGAGCAGCGCCTGCAGATCGCCGTGCACACCCACCCGCGAGAACATGTGCGGCTGGCCGCCGAGCGTAATCGCCAGCATCGCCCGCTTGCCGGTGAGGCCGCCGCGGTCGTAAAAACGCAGGCCGCCGTAGCAGAGGTCGGAGATGAGCACGCGGTCGATCCAGCCCTTCATGATCGCCGGCATGGAGTACCAGTAGAGCGGGAAGTGGAAGATGACGAGGTCGGCCCAGACCAGCTTGTCGAGTTCGGCGCGGATGTCCGGACTGAGCGTGCCATCCCGAAAGCCGTGCCGCTGTTCCAGGGCATAGACCAGGTAATCCGGGTTGGCGCGGACGCCGAAATCGTCGGCATCCGCCACCGCTTTCCAGCCCATGGCGTGAAGGTCGGAGACCACCACTTCGTGACCCTGGGCCCGCAGCACCTCGACGGAGCGATCCTTCATCGCCGCGTTGAACGATTGCGGCTCGGGATGCGCGAAAACGATCAGCACGTTCATGGCGCTCTCCCGGTTCAGTGCGGCTGGCGGCGGTCGATCATCAGCGTCGCCTGGCCTTCCATGACCTTGGTCTCGCCGACGAAGGAAACGGTATCGACGATGAGGCGGCGCTTTTCGGGGATGATTTCGCGCACCGTCGCCGTCGTTTTGACCGTGTTGCCGGGATACACCGGCGCCCGGAAGCGGGCGGAGACGTCGAGCAGAATCGAGCCGTAGCCGGGCAGCTTGTTGGAAAGCACGCTCGACATCACCGCCGTGGTCAAGAGGCCGTGGGCAATGCGGCCCTTGAAGGCCGTCGTTTCGGCGTATTCGTTGTTGGTGTGGACCGGATTGTCGTCGCCGCTGACGGCGGTGAAGAGCGTGATATCGGCTTCGGTGATGGTCTTGGCGGAGGAGGCGGTCATGCCGACGGCCAGGTCTTCGAGGTAGTAGCCATGCAGGTCGTTCATTTTGATCTCCCGTGAGTTAATGGTGAGCGGCGGTTTTGGAACTTCAAATCGCGTCGCCTTGAACACACTTTATTTCACGGTAATAACAAGATAAATTACGATGACGAACACAAACTGTTAATTAAAACCAAACAATATGGACCAGCTCGCTTCCATCTCCGCCTTCGTCAAAACCGTCGAATTGAAGAGCTTCACCGCGGCCGCCGACGCGCTCAAGCTCTCCAAGGCGGTGGTCAGCCAGCGCATCAGCGCGCTGGAGAGCCATCTCCAGACCCGCCTCTTGCAGCGGACCACACGCAAGCTGAGCCTCACTGAAGCCGGCAAGGTCTACTACGAGCACTGCGCCCGCGCTCTGAGCGAGATGGAAGCCGGCACCCACGCCATCTCGCGCCTGCATGCGGCGCCGCGCGGGCATTTGCGGCTGACGGCGCCGGTCACTTTTGGGCGCCTGCATATCGCCCCGGCCATCCCCGAGTTCCTCGCCGCCAATCCCGACATCAGCCTGGAAATGACCCTGCTCGACCGCCAGGTCGATCTCGTGGACGAGGGCTTCGATATCGGCATTTCATTGCGCGCCAATCCCGGCCAGCATCTGGTGGCGCGCAAGCTGGCGCCCATCCGCCGCGTCGTTTGCGCCAGCCCCGATTATTTCGCC
>JAPUEC010000250.1:0-5086 GCA_027492775.1 Rhodocyclaceae bacterium | reverse complement strand
GCTTTCGGCTAACCTACTTTGGGGGTGGAAACGCAAATCTGCCGCGTCGCCAACCTCACGGGCCTCGCGTCCGGCAATAACCCGCTCGCGGTCGAACTTAATTTGCTGCAGCGCGTGCCGCCGGCCTACCTCGAGCACGCCGGCACCCCCGCGTGCATCGCGGAACTGGCGGCGCACCAATGCCTCGCCTACACCTGGCAGATGGAATGGCGTTTCATGACTCCGGAAGGAAGAACGGAAGTGAAAGTGGGCAGCCGCTTTCGCGCCAACAACGTCGAAGCGCTGCGCGAGGCGACGCTGCAGGGATTGGGCATCGCCTTGCTGCCCTCCTACGTCGTCGGCCCGGACCTCGCCGCCGGGCGCCTTTTGCCGCTGCTGCCGGAAATCGCGCCGGCCACCGCTTTCGGCGACCACGTCAACGCGGTTTTTTTGCCCGACCGGCACCTGTTGCCCAAGGTGCGGGCGCTGATCGACTTCCTCACTGCCCGCTTCCAGCCTCGGCCTTATTGGGACGAGGCGTAGGATGTGTTCTCGTTTGCCCGGCACACGGCAATGTGCCGGCGAAAAGGAGCTGTGAAGCGCTAGGCCGGCAATCCCGCCAGTTCGCGCACCACCGAGCCTTCGATCGTTTCTTCCTTGAGCAGGCGGTCGGCGATGGCTTCGAGGCTGGCACGGTACTCGGTCAACAGTGTGCGGGTTTCGGCGTAGCGGGTCCCGAGCAAGCCGTTGAGTTGTTCGAGGAAAGCCGCCGATGACAACTGCTCGCGGTTCAGCACCGCCAGCCCGGAGCCGAATCCGAAGCGGGCGATCATGCCGGTGGCGATGTCGGTGGCGTGATGGAGGTCGCTCGCGGCGCCGTTGGAGACATCGCCAAAGAAAATTTCCTCGGCGCAGCGGCCGGCCAGCATGACGTCGATGCGATGCTTGAGCGAGTTCTCGGTGTGCATCTTCATCGCCTCTTCCTGGCTGATGAAGGTGACGCCCAGCGCGCTGCCGCGCGGCAGCACGGTCACCTTCTCGACCTTGCCGGATTTCCGCAGGACGGAAGCCAGAGCATGCCCGGCTTCGTGAATGGCGGTGCGATAGAGCTCCGCCGGCGTCAGCAGGGTGCCGTTGAGTTCGCCGAGGTGGGCGGTTTCGATGGCATCGGCCATGTGCTGCATGAAAACCTGGGCATCGCCGGCGCGGGCGGCGCGCACGGCAGCCTGATTCACCGTCGCCGCGATGGCGGCCGGGGAAAGGCCGAGGGTGAGGCGGCCGAGCTGGGCATAATCGATGCCGTCGGCCATGGTCACGCGCTTGCTGTAGTAGCGGATGAGGGCCTCGCGCTCGGTCACTTCCGGGAGGCGCAGGGCGATCTTGCGGTCGAAGCGGCCTTCGCGCAGCAGCGCCGCATCGACGTTGTCCGGCAGGTTGGTGGCGCCGACGACGATGACGTGGCTGTCGGCGGCGAAACCGTCGATCTCGATCAGCAACTGGTTGATGATGCGGTTGCCTTCCTGGGCGCTGGAGTTGCCGTCTTCAGAGCGCTTGCCGAGGCCGTCGATCTCGTCGATGAAGATGATGCAGGCGTCTTCCTGGCGCGCGCGCTTGAACAGCGCCTTGACCATGCCAATGCCGACGCCGAAATACTTGCTGGAAAAATCAGCGCCGCTGCAAGCGATGAACGAAACCCCGCACTCCCCGGCCAGCGCCTTGGCGAGCAAGGTCTTGCCGGTGCCCGGCGGGCCCGAGAGCAGCACGCCGCGGCTGGGACGGGCGCCGAGGCGCTTGTACGCCTCCGGTGCCTTGAGAAAATCGACGATATCCTGCAAGGCCGTTTTCGCTTCGTTCGCACCGATGACATCGCTGAAGCGGGTGCTCACATCGCGCACCGGCTTGACGCCGCCGCTGCCCAGCGACAAGCGGCTCTTGAGCCCGAAGCCGACCAGCACCAGAAAGAGGAACAGAGCACCGAGCTGGACGGCTTCCAGCGTCGTCATGCCCGGCCCGGCCCCGCCGTTGGCGCCGACGGTAATCACCCGCAGTCCCGCCGGCCGCTCGGCCATGGAACGCTCGGTCAAGCTGCCGCGCCAAGTATCGGCCACATAGCCCAATTCGCCCTGCCGAGTGACCAACAACACCGAGGTCCGGCCGCTGCCACCTTCCGGCAGCCCGATGGCGGTAAGGCGGTCGTCCTTCAACAACTGGAGATATTCCGAAACCGCGAACTCCTTCTTCAGCCAAAGCTGCGGCGCCGTGCGCATCGCCTTCTCGGTAGTGTCGAAACCGCCCGCTCGCGCCTCCCGCACCACCGAGTCCTCCAATTCTGCCGTCGCCAAGCGCCCCTGATGAGCAACGAGGGCACTGCCCGCGAGGAGAAAAACCGCGCCAAAGCCGACGCCGGCAAGCACACGGCGATTCTGGCGGCAAAAGCCGGAAAACGTTTTTTGGAAAGACATGGGGACCTCGAGCGGGGCAGTTGCAGGGGATGCCCCCAGATAACGGCCGCTCCCCGCAAAGGTTTACGCCATGCGGTTCTACGCCCTATTCGAAGTGGATTTTCAGCCATGCAAGCCGGATGCTTCCCCCGCCAAAAAACCCACCGCCGCAGGCAATCGATTTTTCGGTGGAAAAATCACGAGATGAAAAATATTTTTGGGGAATAAGGCCAGCACTCGACTCGGCAACCGCTAAAACATGTTGTCGATAAAACCGATGCAATCAGAAACCCACAGCGCCCATCTCCCCTGCCGAGCGCCGAGCAACGCAGGCGCTGGCGGAAAAAGGCGAGGACTGTCTGAGCGCCCGAGCAACGGGCGCGAGTTCCGCAGCCCCGCCAACGTCGAGTAGCACAGGGCACCGGCGCAGCCGGCGCGAGGCCGGGGTCGTCTTTTGGCTACGCCGAAACCTTCGGTTTTCTTTGGGTACTTTCTTTTGGCGAAGCAAAAGAAAGTACCTCGCCCGGCGGGGCGAACTCCCGCCCAACCCACACCAGTCAGAACGCCCCCTGTCTGATCCACGACAGAAAAGAAGTTCAATCGCCATGCCTCCCTCATGCCCCGCCATCCAAGCGGCTCCGCATAAAGTACGATAGAGCCCCCGAAAAAAACCAACCGGCAGATGTCGCCCCATTCCCCCACCGCCAACCGAACCAACGACCGCCCCGCCACCGTAATCCTCTACACCGTGGCCACCGCCTTCGTCGCCCTGTTCACCCTGGTGGCCCTGCAAATGCACGCCACCTTCGCCACCTCCGCCTACGACCTCGGCCTCTTCGACCAGGGCTTCTGGCGCTACAGCCAGCTCCTCCCCAATTTCAACACCGTGCGCGGGATGAACCTCCTCGGCGACCACTTCAGCCCGATCTCGCTCATCTTCGCGCCGCTCTACCGCATCCACGCCGACATCGGCTGGACCTTCCTCCTGCAATCGCTCTCGGTGGCGCTGGGCGGCATCATGCTCGCCGCGCTCGTCCACCACTATCTGCCCAACCGCCCCTGGTTGGCGCTGGGCGTCGCCCTCGCCTACTGGCTCCACCCGGCGGTGCACAACACCCTGCTCTGGCAATACCACGAGATCGCCCTTGCCAGCGGCCTCTACGTTGTCCTGATCTGGAGCTACCTCAAGGATCGCCGGGCGATTTTTCTCGTCACCCTGCTCCTGCTCCTCGCTTGCCGCGAGGACATGCCCTTCACCCTCGTCGCCTTCGGCGTCGTCGCTCTCATCGACCGCCGCTGGCGCTACGCCGCCTGGACCATCGGGCTTTCCGTCCTCTGGTGGCTGCTGGCGACGCGGGTCGCCATGCCGCTCCTGAATGGCGTCGGCTACTTCCGCGCCTCCCATGGCGCGGTGTTCCTCGTCATCAGCAATCTCGACAACCCGGCTTTCTACATCGAGCGGCTGACGCGGCCGGAATCGCTGGCCTATCTATGGAAAGTCGCGGTACCGGCCGGCATCCTCGGCCTCCTGGCGCCGCGTTATTTGCTGCCAGCGCTGCCGACACTGGGCGCGAACATGCTGCTCGGGGACTACAACACCAAGCTCATGTACCACTATTCGGTCAGCGTTATGCCCTTCTTCTTCTGGAGCGCCATTGTCGCCATGCAGCGGATATCCGCGTGGCGCGACGGCACTTCGTGGCGGCGTTGGAGCCCGGTCGTTCTCGCGGTGGCGATGATTGCGGGATCGCTGGTCATCGCCCGAATGGAATCACGTATGGCGCCGGCCACCCTCGCCGAAAAGGTCCGCCAATGGAACAACTATGCCCCCAAGCGGGCGCACGTCGCCGCCTTGAACGAACGCCTGGGCAACGAGGGCGTCGCCGCCTCCGACTGGCTGCTGCCGCACTTGGCGCACCGCGAGCGCATCTACCTTTTCCCCAACCCCTGGCTGACCAGCTACTGGGGCATCCAGGAGCGCGAGCCGCATCACCCCAACGTGATCGACCACATCGTGCTCTCGGCCGACGCCATCCAGGAGTATCGCGACCTTTACGATTATCTGGTGGATAGCGGCACCTTCGAGCTCCTGTCGAGCGACTACGACGTTTTCGTCCTGCGCCGCATCAAACCGGAAGCGGCCGACCGTGCTCAGGCAATCGCCAATATCAAGAGCTTCAACAAGATTCCCCCGCCGGCCTTCGCCAACGTCACCATCTCGCCGAGTTTTTCGACGCCGGAATCCGAATTCAACCGGCTGGACGTCGACCTCAAAGCCCTGCAGAAGAAGGCGCCCAACGGCAGTTTCCTCATCGGCACGCTGGCCTCGGGCGAGACACTGGATCTCTTCCTCAACCTCGAGAACGACACCGATCTACGTACCCGCTATGTACGCACCGAAGTCGATTCTCCCGGCGCCTGCCAGGCCCGCATGATGCTCGGCTCCGACGACGGCGTAACGGTCTGGCTGAACGGCGAGCCGATGCATGAAAACATCGTCCGCCGCGGCGTCAATCCCAACGACGACAAGGTCGTGCTTCCGCTCAAGCGCGGCAAGAACGTGCTCGTCTTCCGGGTGAACAACGTCAACGGCGCCTGGCGGCTGATGGCGACGCTGAAGATGCTCCGCTGCTGAAGCGATTTCGACGGCGGCCCGAGCCAGGTGG
>JAPUEC010000249.1 GCA_027492775.1 Rhodocyclaceae bacterium | reverse complement strand
GCCGTACCTGGGGGTTCGTCCCGGCAGGACATGTTATCGGCAAGGCAATTTATGTTAGCCAATAGCGTTTCGTACCAGGAGTGAAGGTGCGTAACCCTCGGACCTTCAACGACTGCACTTTGCGGTGAAAGCGGTCATCGAGGTATGGCGGATGGCGAAGCGCGGATTATCCCACGCGGCGGTGGCGGGCTTTTAGAGAGCGGCGCGCCTGCCGCTTAACCTCGCACACGGCACCGACATGCCCCAGCAGCAATCAGGCCGCCTTGGCAATGAACCATTCGACCAGGGCGGACATGGCCACCACGCCCGCCGCATCGACTACTTCCATCGGTACTGAAACGGATACCCGTCCACGCGCCGCGAGTTCGTCCAACCAGCGCTTGACTTCCGCCGGATCGGCCGTGCATCGCGCCGACACCGCGCCAACTACGGACTTGCGAGATTTGGCATCGAGTTTGCGAACAACCGGAACGAAGCCGGCCGCATCGCCCAGGCGTTGCGCCAGAAACGCGCCCGATCCGGCCTCCGCCACGGCCAGCAAGGCACTGGCATGAACGGTCCCCAGGTGATTTGAATAGCGCTCGTCCTCCGGGAGGCAAACAAGGCCGCCATCGGCGGAATCCGCCGATTTCAACCCGATGAGGCGATTGAACGGTAGTTGAGAAACATCCATGGTTGGCTTTCTTTGGCATGCGGTATGCGGACAAAACTTCATCCGCTCCCATTTGAATATAAACGGGCCTGCGCTATTGAGATGCACGGGCGGCCATAGTTCAGAGGGCCGTTTCGCCACCTGGCAGCGGAGGTGGGCCGCCTCGACGTAAAAGCAAGCAAAGCGCGCGCATTCACGGGGCAGCGTGTTTGAACCAAGCGGGCATCGTAGAATGGCGTTTTTCGCCTGCATTAAAGACCCCCGTGCGATCCTTGCTCCTCTGGCTCATGCTCTGTTGCGCCGGCAACGCCCTGGCCGAGATCGTCGTTCGTGACGATACCGGCCGCGAGGTGCGGCTGGCAGCGCCGGCGCAGCGCATCGTCAGCCTGGCGCCGCATATCACCGAAACGCTCTTCGCCGCTGGCGCCGGCGCCAAGCTGGTCGGCGCCGTGGAGTTCAGCGATTACCCGGAGGCGGCCCGGCGCCTGCCGCGCATCGGCCGTTACGACCGTTTCGACCTCGAAGCCATCCTCGCGCTCAAGCCCGATCTGGTGATCGGCTGGGCGAGCGGCAATCCGGCCGCACCGGTCGCCCAGCTCGAAGCGCTCGGGCTTACCCTCTATCGCTCTCAGCCCAACGCCACCGAGGATGTCGCGGCGGATCTGGAGCGCTTCGGCCGCCTCGCCGGCACTTCCAAGGTGGCGGATCGTGCCGCCGCCGATTTCCGCCAGCGCCTCGCGTCGCTGCGCGGCACCTATTCCGCCCTGCCGCCGGTCAGAGTCTTCTACGAAATCTGGAACGCGCCGCTGATGACGGTGGGCAAGCCACAAATCATTTCCGACGCCATCCGCCTCTGTGGTGGCGAAAACGTTTTCGGCCAGTTGCCGCAGATGGCGCCCACGGTGAGCGTCGAAGCCGTGCTCGCCGCCAACCCGGAGGCCGTCGTCGCCAGCGGCATGGGCGATTCGCGCCCGGAATGGCTGGACGAGTGGAAAAAATGGCCGCGCCTGACGGCGACGGCGCGCGGCAACCTCTTCCACATCCACCCGGATTGGATGCAGCGCCACACCCCTCGCCTGCTCGATGGCACCGAGACGCTTTGCCGTCATCTCCAGGTCGCGCGCGGCAAGCGGCCACGCTGAGAGGCGCGCCCGTCCCCGGGACGGGGATCTTCGAGCGAACCAAAACTCCTGCTAGCAGTCGCAATCTCTTGCCGACTGCAAAGCGTCTGTCGGGCGCCCACAGGCGCTACCGCACAGACGCGCCTTGCCATCCAGAAAAACAATGCGCGATTTGGAGACGCCCATCACCACCTTCATGCCCCGCAACGCGTTCCCTGAGCCGCGCCTGATCGTGCACGACGTGATCGATCCGGCGCTCCAGGCGGCGCAATTGCTTGCCGGCCTGCTGCAAAGCGAAGCCCGGATTTCTCCTAAATATTTTTACGATGCCCAGGGCGCGGCCCTGTTCAGCGCCATCTGCGCGCTGGACGAGTACTACCCGACGCGCACCGAGGCGGCCATCTTCACTGAATTCCGGGAGGAGATCGCCCGCAGCCTGCCCGCTGGCGCGCAATGGATCGACCTCGGCTGCGGTGACGCCGCCAAATCGCGGCAATGGTTGCGCTCTTCGGCCCACATTTCGCGCTTCGTCGGCGCCGACATCGCCCAGGAATGGCTGGAAGCGGCGATCGTCAATCTTTCCGCCGAATTCGCCCCGCTCGAATGCGTCGGCGTCGTCACCGACTTCACCCGTGCCCTGCACCTGCACGATGTGTTGGGCGAACACCCGGAATCGCCGGCGGTTTTCTTTTACCCCGGCTCGTCCATCGGCAATTTCACGCCGGACGAGGCCACCGCCTTCCTCCGCACCCTGGGCGAGCACCTTGACGAGCGCGGCCGGCTGCTGATCGGCGTCGATCTCGTCAAGGAAACCGACGTGCTCGAAGCCGCCTACAACGATGCGCTCGGCGTTACCGCCGCCTTCAACCGCAATGTCCTGCGTGTCACCAATCGCCTGCTGGATGCCGATTTCAACCCCGGCGGTTTCGACCACCGCGCCTTTTTCCGCCTACCGGAAAGCCGCATCGAGATGCAGTTGGTGTCGACCCGCGACCAGAGCGTGCGGCTCGATGGCGAGCAACGCCGGTTCAAGCAGGACGAACCCATCGTCACCGAATACTCCTACAAATACACTCCCGAGCGCTTCTCCGCCCTGCTGGGCGCGGCCGGCTTCCAGGTCGAGGAAATCTGGCGCGACGACCGCGAATGGTTCGGCATTTTCCTGGCGGCGCCGCTCAAAAACGCCTGATGGAACACGAGACGACCTCCAGCCTGAGCACCACCTACGTGGCCGTACGCGGCCAAACCATGCGCATGATCGACGGCCTCTCGGCCGAGGACTGCATGTTGCAGTCGATGCCGGACGCCAGCCCGGTGAAGTGGCATATCGCCCATGTCACTTGGTTCTTTGAGATTTTCGTGCTCGGCGATGCGGAAGGCCTGCCCGGCTATCGCCCCTTCGATGCCAGTTTCCGGGTGCTTTTCAATTCCTATTACGAGGGCGTCGGCCCCCGCCACCCGCGCCCCGAGCGCGGCATGCTCTCCCGGCCTTCGCTCGACACCGTCTTGCGCTACCGCCGCCATGTCGACACGCGCATGCTCGAATTGCTGAGCGGTCGCAACCTGCCGCCGCGCCTCGTCGATCTGGTTCGGCTGGGCCTGAATCACGAACAGCAGCACCAGGAATTGATCCTGACCGACCTCAAGCACCACCTCTCGCGTAACCCGCTCGCCATGGGCAGCCGCCCGCCGCGCGGCAAGCGCGCCGGCTCGGCGCCGCCGCCCGCATTTGTGCCCTTCGAAGGCGGGCTGGTGCAAATCGGCCACGCCGGGCTGAGTTTCTGCTTCGACAACGAATGCCCGCGCCACCGCGTCTGGCTCGAACCCTTCGCCCTGGCCAACCGTCCGGTCACTAATGGCGAATACCTGGAGTTCGTCCTCGACCGCGGCTATGAGCGGCCGGAGCTCTGGCTCTCGGAAGGCTGGGACATTTGCCGACAACAAGGCTGGCGGGCGCCCCTCTATTGGAACGACGAAACGCCGGAGTGGCGCAGCTTCACCCTCCAGGGCATGGCCGACCTCGAACTCGACGCCCCGGTCTGCCACCTCAGCT
Organism: Rhodocyclaceae bacterium; assembly: GCA_027492775.1. Taxonomy (GTDB): domain Bacteria; phylum Pseudomonadota; class Gammaproteobacteria; order Burkholderiales; family Rhodocyclaceae; genus UBA1934. The sequence continues at coordinate 883 of JAPUEC010000249.1, read as the reverse complement.
ACTACGAGGCCGATGCCTTCGCCCGCTGGGCCGGCGCCCGCCTTCCCACCGAGGCGGAATGGGAACACGCGTCCATGGCCGCAGCGGAAGCGGGCGACACGGCGGACGGAAATCTCCTGGAAAGCGGCTTCTGGCACGCGCGCCCCGCCAAACCGGGAAAGCACCTGCAACAAATGCTGGGCGACGTCTGGGAATGGACGCAAAGCGCCTATCTTCCCTATCCCGGATTCAAAACCGCTGAAGGCGCGGTGGGCGAATACAACGGCAAGTTCATGATCAATCAGATGGTCTTGCGCGGCGGCTCCTGCGCTACGCCACGGGATCATATCCGGCCCAGTTACCGAAACTTCTTTCCTCCGGCGGCGCGTTGGCAGTTTAGTGGTGTGCGGCTGGCGCGGTAGCAAGCGAGCGGGTTTGAAAGTACCTCGGCAGAGGAGCACGATTGTTGAAATAAAGCGCCATTGCCGCGTATTAAGCGGCTCTCGGGCGGCGATGATGGTCGTTTTGCCTACCAGCGAATCGGTGGTTATTTGAGCGAATAGTTTCGCCCTTCGTGGGCGCCTCACTTTCTTTTGCTTCGCCAAAAGAAAGTAAGCAAAGAAAAGGCGAGGCCGGTTTGGCGCCGGCTAATGCCGGTCCTCTGCGCTACTCGGCCGCTACGAACTACCAGAAAGTCGGTACAGATGGCGGGGTTTTCAACCCCCCTTGTGGAGCGCCGAGCAACGCAGGGGCTGGCGGAAAAGGGCGAGGACTGTTTGAGCGTCCGCGTAGCGGACGCGAGTTCCGCAGCCCCCGCCAGTTCCGAGTAGCGCAGGGAACCGGGCAAAGCCCGGCGCGAAACCAGGGTCGCCTTTTCTTTGGGTACTTTCTTTTGGCGAAGCAA
>JAPUEC010000248.1 GCA_027492775.1 Rhodocyclaceae bacterium | reverse complement strand
GCCAAGATGTCGAAGTCGCGTGGCACCTTCATCACGGCCGAGAGCTACCTCAAGACCGGCCTCAATCCGGAATGGCTGCGCTACTACTACGCCGCCAAGCTCTCGGCGACCATGGAAGATATCGACCTCAATCTCGAGGACTTCGTCGCGCGGGTGAATTCCGACCTCGTCGGCAAGTACGTCAATATCGCCAGCCGCTCGGCCGGCTTCATCGCCAAACGCTTCAACGGTCGCCTAGCGCCCGTTAACGCCGACCTGCCGGCCTTGAAAGCCATTCAGGAGGCCGCCAGCCGCATTGCCGATTATTACGAAGCCCGAGAATTCGGCAAGGCGCTGCGCGAGGTCATGGCCCTCACCGACGCCGCCAACCAGTACGTCGACAGCGTCAAGCCCTGGGAACTGGCCAAGCAGGAAGGCAAGGATGCCGAACTGCACGCCGCGTGCACCAACGCCCTCAATCTCTTCCGCCTGCTCACCGTTTTGCTGAAGCCGGTGTTGCCGGCGCTCGCGGCTAAGGTCGAAGGCTTCCTCAAGGTGGCGCCGCTGACCTGGGACGATGCGCAGACCCTGCTCGCTGCCGGGCATGCCATCAATGCCTACGAGCACCTGATGACACGCGTCGACCCGAAGCTGATTACGGCGCTGGTCGATGCCAACAAGGAAAGCCTCGCGCCCGCCGCACCAACGTCCGTGCGGGCCGCAACCGTGGCCGAGAAGCCGGCAAAGCCCGCAGCGGAAGCCGCGAGCGGGATTTGCAGCATCGAAGACTTCGGCAAAATCGACCTGCGTGTGGCGCGCATCGCCAACGCCGAGCACGTCGAAGGCGCTGAAAAGTTGATCAAGCTGACGCTCGACCTCGGCAGCGAGACGCGCACCGTATTTGCCGGCATCAAGTCGGCCTACGATCCTGCGACGCTGGTCGGCCGCCTGACGGTGATGGTCGCCAACCTGGCGCCGCGGAAGATGAAGTTCGGGCTCTCCGAAGGCATGGTGCTTGCCGCATCCGATGGTGAGGGCAAGGTGCCGGGGATTTTTCTCTTGTCTCCGGACTCGGGCGCGACGCCCGGGATGCGGGTCAAATAAGCCTTATTTTTGCTGCCCTCTCGGCAAAAGGCCGCGCCGCTATTGACATTGCGGCGCGTTCCCGTTCTCGGCCAACTCCTGATAATTTACTTGAAGTGTGGTTGCAAACGCACTGTCACAAATCGCCTTTTCAAACCATCCACAAAAACTGTGGATAAGTCTGTGGGTAGACGGTTGGAAAAGCGTCTAAACGTCCGCACCGCAAGGGAAATCGTTACCCTGCCAAAAACTTTGGCGCCAATGCAACACATTGTTTTTATTGACTATTTATAACCGCAGGCGCTTCGAGCACTCATGGGCACATGCCGCCAGCAACCAAACGGCAACAACAAATTTTCTGTCAATAAGTCAACGTCGAAGTTGAGATTTTTTAGCGCTTTTTGGCTCTTTTTTTCGCTTTTCGAGCCCCTCAGAAGCTTGACAGCGTAAAAATCCCCGCTCAAGCGCCGTAAAGGTCAGTCTTTCAACAAAACCCACTTACCGTCGCTGATGGTCATCATCACCCGGGCGCGCTGATCCATGCCGTTGTGGTCGGTGGCGCTCATATTGAAAACGCCCTGCGCGCCTACCACGTCCCGGGCTTTTTCCAGCGCGTCGCGCAGCGCCACGCGAAATTCCGGCGTGCCCGGCTTGGCGATCTTGAGGGCGACCGGGACCGCCTTTTGCAGCAGCAGGCCCGCATCGAATGTATTGGCGCCGAAGGTAGACATGCTGCCTGCGCCATAGCGGCTCTCGTAGGCTTTGATATAGCCCTCCGCCACCGCCTTGATCGGATTGGATGCTGGCAGATCGGCCGCGACCAGCATCGGCCCGCCGGCCATCAACGTCCCCTCGACCGCCTTGCCGCCGAGCTTGATGAAGCCGTTGGTGGCCACGCCATGCGTTTGATAGACCTTGCCCTTGTAGCCCTTCTCCTGCAGCGTCGCCTGGGGCAGCACGGCGGGAGCTCCAGTGGCGGCGATGAAGATGGCGTCCGGCTTGGCGGCCATGAGCTTGAGCGTCTGTCCGGTCACCGACTGATCGGTGCGCGCATAGCGTTCGCTCGCCACCAGCTTGATGCCCGCCTTTTCGGCCAGGGGGCCGAAGACCTTGAACCAGTTTTCGCCGTAGGAATCATTGAAGCCGATGAATCCGACGTTCTTGATGCCGTGCCGCCGCATGTGCCCAATGACGGCATCGGCAATGAGATCGTCATTCTGCGTGGTTTTGAACACCCAGCGTTTTTTGTCGTCCAAGGGCTGGATCACCGCCGAGGAACCGACGGTGGTCAGAAGCGGCGTGCGGGCTTCGGCGATGAATTCCAGCATCGCCAGCGCTCCCGGGGTGGTGGTGGGGCCGATGAGGACGTCGACCTTTTGTTCGAGGAGGAGTTTTTTGACGCCGGTTACGGCATTGGTCGGATCGGAAGCGTCGTCCAGCACGATGTATTCGAGTTTCTGGCCGGCAATTTCGGTCGGCAGCAGCGCCACCGTGTTTTTCTGGGGGATGCCGACGATGGCTGCGGGGCCGGTGCTCGAAGCGATGACGCCGACCTTGATGTCGGCCTGAACCGATCCGGCGGCGAGCGCCAGGAACAGAGGAACAATGAAACGACGCGACGACATACCGGACTCCCTGAGGCAAAATGACCAAACGATGATTATAGCCATTGCATGATGATCAAACCCGCCCAAAGCACCACCTTCACACCTCGTTTATTGGCCTTCGCCCTGGCCGATCTCTTCGGCGTCTTTTGTGTCGTCGTCGGCGGCAGCTGGTTCCTTTTCGGCAAGGGCGCTGTGCTCGCCGGTTTCCCCAATTCGCTGGCCGAAGCGGTGGCGGCACTCGCCGGCGGCATCGCCGTCATGTTCTGGGCCGCCGCGCGCCTGCTCGGCGAGCTTCGTCGTCATAAGACATGACGACCGTCACCCTTCACTTCACTATCTCCGGCCATGTTCAAGGCGTCGGCTATCGCTGGTCGATGCGTCGTGAGGCGAACAAGCTCGGCCTTTCCGGATGGGTACGTAACCTCTCCGATGGCCGGGTGGAAGCGGTCGCGCGCGGCCACAAAACCGCGGTCGAACACCTGCTGACCTGGGCCTGGTGCGGCCCTTCGGGCGCCGTGGTGGAACAGATCGATACCCAGCCCTGGAACGGGGAGGTTTCAGGCGCCGAATTCGAGCAACTACCCACCCTGTGAAATTGCATAAAAATCCGCAAAAATTGGAACTTTTTAGGGAAAAATGCGCTCTTCCCACGGCGTTTATTGATTTGCGTACGCAAAAAACCGGTTTTTCACCCATTCAGACCTAAAACGAAGGAGATCACCATGGCCGTTCTCGTCGGCAAGAAAGCCCCGGATTTCACCGCCACCGCCGTCTTTGGCAACAACGAAATCAAACCGATCAAGCTTTCCGACTTCAAGGGCAAGCCGGTCGTGCTCTTCTTCTATCCGCTCGACTTCACCTTCGTCTGCCCCTCCGAACTCATCGCCTTCGATCACCGTCTGGAAGATTTCAAGCAGCGTGGCGTCGAGGTCATCGGCTGCTCGATCGACTCCCAGTTCACCCACCTCGCCTGGAAGAACACGCCGGTCAAGGAAGGCGGTATCGGCCAGGTCGGTTATCCGCTGGTCGCTGACACCAAGCATGAGATTTGCCGCGCCTACGACGTCGAACTCGAAGGCGAAGGTGTCGCCCTGCGCGGTTCCTTCCTCATCGACAAGAACGGCGTGGTCATGCACCAGGTCGTCAATATGCTGCCGCTCGGCCGCAACATCGACGAAATGCTGCGCATGGTCGATGCCCTGCAGTTCTTCGAGGAAAACGGCGAAGTCTGCCCGGCGGGCTGGAACAAGGGCAAGCCCGGCATGCAGGCAACCACCGAAGGCGTCGCCCAATACCTGGCGAAGAACGCCAAGAAGCTCTAAGCGTTTATCCGCTCGCAAAAAAGCCCCGCTCGCCGGGGCTTTTTTTCGTCAACGGCGCCAGTTCAAAGGGGAAAGAGCGCGCGCAATCGCTGGTAGAACTTCCGGGCTTCTGGCGACCTTTCCGCCGGCGCCCACGGCGCAATCTCCGCCTCGGTCAGCGGCCGGTAGGGCCCGCTCTTCGCCTCGACGAAAACGGTACCCGACTCCAGCGCCAGGACGGTGTGAAAGACGCCGTGCGGAATATCGACGCCGAAGGTTTCTTCTCCCGGCGCCAGGGTGATGATCTGCACCACCTTGCCGGCATCGTCGAATGAGAGCACGCCCATGCGGCCGGCAACGCAGATCATGGTCTCATCCTTGTTCGGATCGAGATGGCGATGCGGCGTGATGTAGGAGCCCGGTTCGACCGCGTTGAGCAGACGGTGCGCGGGATACTCGTCACCCGGGTGGAAATTGTGGTTCTTGCGGCCGCGCGCAGACTGCTTCGCCTGCGCGATCAAATCGATCAGCAAGCCGCGGCCGATCTGCCGGATCACTGGTAAACCACCTCGACGTTTTCCGGCGCCAGCCAGTTGCCGAGTTCTGTGAGAAGGGCGTCGTCCAGGCGCACCTTCATGCTGTTGCCGAGCAGCATTTCGCATTCGGCAGCACCGTTGCGGTAACGGATACGCACCGGCGCCGGGCCGGGACCGAAGGGCGCCAGCAGCGTCTTGAGCCGGCGAGCATCCGCCTGGCCGTTCATCTTTAGCAGCAAATGCTTGGCGAAGCGCGCACGGGCCTCGCCCAGGGTCATCAGCTT
>JAPUEC010000247.1 GCA_027492775.1 Rhodocyclaceae bacterium | reverse complement strand
CGACCTTCGGGTTATGAGCCCGACGAGCTGCCAGACTGCTCCACCCCGCGTCCGTCAGAGAGGCGAGATTTTGAAGCAATTCGCTAACCCTGTCAACCCCTGCGTTTCTCTGCAGGCCCCGTCGCGTGGCGCCGGGAAAGATTTCAATTATGAGCTATTTGGAGAGCCAGCGCAAGAGATTTTCCCATTGTTCGATGTCCCGGCGGTGACGTGCACGCGGTGAATCGAAAATGGTCATTCCGGCTGCTGCTACGTTGACGTAGTTCTGCGTGTTGCGCAGGTAGGCAACAATGGGAACATCGAAATGTTTCAGGTACTCCTCGAGCATCCCGGCCGCGCGCGTCCTTGGGTCCACGCGCATGGCGACGATGCCGATGCTCGCCTTGCGGCCACGCATTTCCTGGCGGATGGAATTAAGAAAATCCTCGGTCGCCGCCATGTCGAAAACGGACGGCACCAAAGGCACGACAACCTTGTCGACGAGACGCAGGTAGTCGGTCAGCTTGTACCCCTGCAATCCGGCGGGGGCATCCATGACAACCCAATCGGCTTCTTTCGGGAGATTGAGCACCATCTGATTACCGGCGTAATAGCCGGTAACGGAAGGCAGCGCAGGATCACGAAAAGCCATCCAGCGCAGGGCAGATTGCTGGCGATCGAGATCGCACAGCGTCACCCTCTTCCCCTGGTTGGCAAAATGCCCGGAGAGGTTTGTCGCCAACGTCGTTTTCCCGGCCCCGCCTTTGGGATTGGCTACCAATACCGCACGCATAGAAACCTCCCACATATGAACTTGCATATTATATGCACCGAATTACCATTCGGGCGTACGACGGATAGAATGTCTTTTTCACCATTCCGGAAAGCACAATGACCAAAGTAGCGCAGGAAAGGCAGGGCATCCAATCGATCGAGGTGGGATGTCGCCTGCTGAATGCGCTCGCTATCGCCCGGCGCCCGATGATGTTGCGGGATTTGGCGGCAGCGGCGGGGATGCCCCCAGCGAAGGCGCACCGCTATCTTGTGAGTTTCATGCGCACCGGACTGGTGGAGCAGGACGGCACCACCGGGAGATACGATCTCGGCGGCTTCGCGCTCGAACTTGGACTGTCCTCGCTCGGCCGGCTGGAACCGGTGCGCTTCGCCGGACCTTTTCTGGAAGAGCTTTGCGAGCAAATTCACCAGAGCGTCGCCCTGGCGGTGTGGGGTAACAACGGCGCAACCATCGTCCGGATTATTGATACGGGCGATCACATCGCCATCAATCTGCGCGCAGGCAACGTTCTGCCGACGGTTAAATCGGCAACGGGCAAGCTCTTCGCTGCGTATTGCCGGTCTGCGGCGGTAAGAAAGCTAATCAACGAAGAACTGCATGCCACGTCGGCCAAAACCAAAGTGGCTGTGACGACGCTTCGCCGGCAACTCGAGCAGACTTTGACGGAAATCCGGGCACGCGGCATGGCACGCGCGGTTGGAAGCCTGACTGCAGGGATCAACGGATTCAGCGCTCCGGTATTCGATCATACGGGCAGCATTGTCGCTGCCATCACTTCGCTGGGATCGGTTGGAGAATTCAACGTGGAGTGGGATAGTCCGTTCGCCACCGCGACCAAAGATGCGGCGCTCGAACTTTCACGGCGGCTGGGCTACGGGGGAATCACCGATATTCGAGACGAAACTGGTGCCCCCGCTCGGAATCGAACCAAGACCTGATGCTTACAAGGCAACTGCACGACCTTCATGCTACGGGGGCGCCCTCGGCCGAATCCGCGAGAAGCGGCGACTTCGGCAGGGTGCGCATTATAGCCTGCAAGCGGACATAAACGGGAAGACATGGCAACGCTCAACAATCCTTCAGAAATCGCGCGGGAAACGCTTCGGCAGTTGGCCGGCCGCAGGATGCCGCCGACACCGGATAACTATCGCGGCCTCTATAACGAAATTTCCGGCATACAAGACAGCAACGACGCGTTTCCCGAGAAGCATCTCCGCTCCCTCACCGCGGCCTTGCCCAGGGCAACGCCCGAACAAATGCGTCTGGCTCGCGAATTGGAGGCGGCAGTCAAGGCGGCCGATTGGGATACCTATAGCGGACGACTGATCGAATACGTCAATGCCTTGGCGGAGACGCAAAAGCTTGCCTGGTCCGAGCTCATCGGTGATCTCATTCGCCAATGGGACGCCAAGCACGCCGGCATCACCCCAGCGAAAAAGCGCGAATCCATGGAGCACGTCCTCGGGAGCGCTGGCGCCAACCCCGAGACCCTGTTCAACCGTTTGCAAAGCCTTTTGCGCAACTGGTCACAGGGCCGCGAGGCGGACATGGCGCTCGAAGGCGGAGAACTGAGCGTCACCGGCATCCTCGGCGGAACCGAAGGCGCTCTTGAAAAAGCGAGCGAGGGCGAATTGCTCCCCGAACTGAGGGAGCTCTTCGCCTACACCTTGGAAACGGCGATAGCCACCCAGCTCCTGGAAGCGCCGCAGCTTTCCAGCGACGCCAAGCTGCTTGCCAACGATATCCGCCATGCTTCGACCACCGTTCAATTGCAGGGATTTCTTACCCGTCTCAAGCGCTTCTCCTTCAAGCTCGAACTCCTGGCCGAGGATCACGCCGAACTGCGCCGCAGTTTGCTCGGGTTATTGCGCCTGCTCGTCGAGAACGTGACCGAGCTGGTTCTGGACGACCGCTGGCTGCATGGTCAGATCGACATCGTCCGCGAAATCATCGCCAAGCCTTTGTCGCAGCGGGCGATCGACGATGCTTCACAGCGCTTGAAAGAAGTCCTGTTCAAGCAGAGCCAACTGAAAAACAGCATCCTCGAAGCACGGGAAGCGCTGAAAACGATGCTTGCCGGCTTTGTCGACCAATTGGCGGACTTTGCCGAAGCGACTTCCGACTATCACGACAAGATCGAGGTCTGCGCCGACAAGATCAGCGCGGCCAACGATATCTCGGAGCTCGAGACCGTCCTCGGCGAGGTCATGCGCGAAACGCGGACCATTCAGATCAACGCCCAACGTTCGCGTGACGAATTGCGGGCGGCCCAGCAGCGGGTAGCCGAGAATGATCGGCGCATCCGCGAACTGGAAAGCGAACTGGAAAAAACCAGCGCCCTCGTGCGCCACGACCAGCTCACCGGCACCTTGAACCGCCGCGGCCTAGACGATGTCTTCGAGAAGGAAAAGGCCAGATCCGAGCGCCACGAGACCGTCTTTTGCGTCGCCTTGCTCGACATCGACAACTTCAAGAAGCTCAACGATTCGCTGGGGCACGATGCCGGCGACGAGGCGCTCATCCATCTCACCACGGTTTGCCGCGAAACGCTGCGGCCGCAGGACACCGTCGCCCGCTACGGTGGCGAAGAATTCATCATCCTCTTGCCGGAAACACCCCTGGCCGAGGCCACCGTCGCCCTGACCCGGCTTCAGCGCGAACTGACGCGGCGCCTGTTCCTCCACCGCAACGAGAAAATCCTGATTACTTTCAGCGCCGGCGTCACCCAGATGCTGCCGGAGGACAATCAAGCGAGCGTGGTCAAGCGTGCCGACGAGGCAATGTATCGCGCCAAGAACAGCGGCAAGAACCGCGTCGAGAGCGCGTAACCGCCTGGCACCGACTCATCCATGCCCCGCATTGTCGTCACTTCGCCCTCGTTCAGTCGCAACCCGACCCTGCGCCGGGAACTCCTCGAGCTCTATCCTGACGCCCGTTTTCAGGAAGCCGAAACCGTTCTGACCGGCCAGGCGCTGATCGATCACATCGGCGACGCCGAAGCCGCGATCGTTGGCCTCGAATTGATCACCGATGAATTATTGGCCGCCGTGCCGCACTTGAAACTCGTCGCCAAGTACGGGGTGGGCCTCGACAACGTCGATCGCGCCGCCTGTGAGCGCCGGGGCGTCGCCATTGGCTGGACGGGCGGTCTAAATGCGCGCTCAGTGGCGGAAATGGCCTTGTGCTTCATGCTTGGCCTGTCGCACAACATTTTTCTTACCTCTAACTTGATGCGCCATGGAACCTGGCTCAAGCGGGGCGGCGTGCAACTCTCGGGGCTTACGGTCGGTATCGTTGGCATCGGCAATGTCGGCCGAGAGGTCATTCGTTTGCTGGCGCCTTTCGGCTGCCGCATTTTAGGGAACGACATCGAGGATCGCGCGGGGTTTAGCCGCCAATTCAATGTCGCCCTTGTCGACAAGGAAACACTCTATGCCCAATCGGACATCGTCTCCCTGCATGTTCCGCTCACGCCGCTGACCCATCATCTGATGAATGCCAAAACGCTTGCCCAAATGAAGGGCGGCGCCTTCCTGCTCAACACTTCCCGCGGCAAGGTGGTGCATCAGGACGCCCTGCATGCCGCGCTGGCCAGCGGCCATCTCGGCGGCGCGGCGCTCGATGTTTACGAGATCGAGCCTCCGACCGATCCGGCTTTCCTGAGCCTGCCGAATCTGGTCGCTACACCCCATATCGGCGGCAATGCCGAGGAGGCCGTCCTGGCAATGGGGCGCTCAGCAATCGCTCACCTGAAGAATTTCTATCTTGGCGAAGAAACGGACTCAGGGTTCGCGCCGAAATAGCGCGCCAAAACGATAGGGCCAGTCGGCCACATCAGTGCCATAAGGCGGCAGCCGCCATGAATAATCGGGATGGTCCGGCGGAATAGGTCCAATCGCCAACCGGTCACCCCAGGCCTCGTGGATTTGACGGTGGTTCTCCAGGCAGGGCGCAAACCCGGCGCGAACAAGATCGTCCCGAATCGAATCCGGATGGAAGGCCGTCAGACTCAACA
>JAPUEC010000246.1 GCA_027492775.1 Rhodocyclaceae bacterium | reverse complement strand
GCGCCCCGCTCGGCGCCCACTACACCGACACCGGCACCATCGCCAAGCTCATCGCGCCCCTGGTGAGCGAACCGCTCGCTGCCGAGTGGCAGGGCATCCACCAGCAGATCGCCGCGCTCGCGCCCCAATTCGGCATGGTCAAGGGGCGAGGCAAGAGTTACCGCCCCAACGACGCCCTGCAACGCGGTCACGCCCTGCTGCAAGGCTTCTTCAGCCGACTCGACCACTTCCGCGTGCTCGATCCCGCCTGCGGCTCCGGCAACTTCCTCTACCTTGCCTTGAAGGCCCTGCGCGACATCGAAAAGCGCGTGCATGTCGACGCCCAGGAACTCGGCCTCCAGCCCGAGCTGGCGATGCACACCGGCCCGCACAACATCCTCGGGCTGGAGATCAACGAATTCGCCGCCGAACTCGCCCGCGTCACCGTCTGGATCGGCGACATCCAGTGGTGCCGCCGCAACGGCTACCCGCATGCGATCAACCCGATCTTGAAACCGCTCGACGGCATCGAACACCGTGACGCCCTGTTGAACCCGGACGGCAGCGAAGCCGAGTGGCCGACCGCCGACGTTATCGTCGGCAACCCGCCTTTCCTTGGCGACAAGGTCATGCGCAGCGAACTCGGCGCCGCCTACGTCGAAACCCTGCGTAAAACGTACGGCGGCCGCGTTCCCGGTGGCGCCGACCTCGTCACCTACTGGTTCGAGAAAGCTTGTGCCCAGATTGAAGCCGCACGGTGTGTTGCTGCTGGTTTAGTGTCAACTCAGGCAATACGTGCTGGAGCGAATCGAGCGGTGCTTGGCAAGATCGTTAAAACAACCCGCATTTTCGAAGCTTGGAGTGATTGTTCATGGGTAAATGATGGGGCTGCTGTCCGCGTATCGCTCGTTGGGTTTGGAAAATACATCCGCCCATCCAAGCTTAACGGGCGGGACGTTACAACGATTCATGCGGACCTTACTGCTGCTGACGGTGTTGATCTAACGAAGATTAAGCTGCTTGGTGAAAATGCCAATACAGCTTTTGTTGGAACTCAAAAGGGTGGTTCATTTGAAATTCCGGGGGATTTGGCTCGTTCTTGGTTAGGAGTTCCAAATCCTCATGGCAAGCCAAACTGCCAAGTAGTATTTCCTTGGTGCAATGGTAGCGACCTTGTTCGTCGCTCTAGTGACACTTGGATTGTTGATTTTGGCTGCAAGATGAGTGAGCAGGACGCTTCATTGTACGACCTCCCCTTTCGGCATGTATCGACATGGGTGCGTTCTGGAAGGCTTGGCTTGAATCGTGACAATCATCGAATCTATTGGTGGAGACATGCTGAAGCTCGGCCAGGCATGCGTGCTGCTATGGCTGGTTTGGAGCGAATAATTGTCACTCCCCGTGTTGCTAAACATCGTTTCTTTGTCTGGTTGCCGATATCAGTTGTTCCGGATTCGCGCCTCTGTGCCATCTGCCGCGAGGATGACTTGGCGTTTGGCATACTTACATCGCGTCAGCATGAGGTATGGTCGCTGGCGAATGCCTCAATGCACGGAGTAGGCAACAATCCGACTTACAACGCAAAATCCTGCTTCGAAACCTTCCCCTTCCCCGCCGGCCTGACGCCGCGCGATACCGCCCCGCATGCGGCTGGCCCCGGATCGCCGGCGTGCCTGGCCGGCGAGGTGGTCGCCGCCAACATCGCCGCCGCCGCCCGTCATTTGAATGACCTGCGCGAAGCCTGGCTCAATCCGCCCGAGTGGGTCGATTGGGTCATCACCCCGGAAGAAGAGAAAGCCGGTTTCCCCAAACGCCCGGTCGCCAAGCCGGGGCATGAAGCCGATCTCAAGAAGCGCACCCTGACCAATCTCTACAACGCCCGTCCGGCGTGGCTGGACCTTGCCCATAAGGCGCTCGACAAGGCGGTGGCCGCCGCCTACGGCTGGAGTGACTACACGCCCGAGATGCCGGATGAAGAAATCCTGCGCCGCCTGCTGGCGCTCAATCTTGAGCGCGCTGGGGGCTAAACCCGTAATGTGGTACTCGCCTTATTCTGAATCTGAATAAACTTTTGCAAATAGCGTATTTTTATAGAATATCGCTGCCGGGTAAGCTCTGGTCATCAACCTTTAAAGGAGCGACCATGAAAACCCTGTTGATTGCGGCCGTGCTGCTCGCCGGCAACGCGCTGGCCCAAACCAGCCTGCTCAACGTCTCATACGACCCGACCCGTGAGTTGTACAAGGATTTCAATACCGCCTTTGCCGCCCACTGGAAGGCCAAGACCGGCGAAACCCTGGCCCTGCGCCAGTCGCACGGCGGTTCGGGCAAGCAGGCGCTGGCGGTGCGCGATGGCCTCGAAGCGGATGTGGTCACCCTGGCGCTGGCCTATGACATCGATGCGCTGGTGGAAAAGGGCCTGCTGGCGCCCGACTGGCAAAAACGCCTGGCGCAGAATTCCTCGCCCTACACTTCGACCATCGTTTTCCTGGTGCGCAAGGGAAACCCCAAGGGCATCAACGATTGGGGCGACCTCGCCAAACCCGGTATCGGCGTCGTCACGCCCAATCCCAAGACCTCCGGCGGTGCCCGCTGGAATTACCTTGCAGCCTGGGCGTGGGCGCTGCAGCAACCGGGCGGCAGCGAAGCGAGCGCGCGCGATTTCGTCACCCGGCTTTACAAGAACGTGCCGGTGCTCGATTCCGGCGCCCGCGGTTCGACCACCACCTTTGTCGAACGCGGCGTCGGCGACGTGCTCATCGCCTGGGAAAACGAGGCGCAACTGGCGGTCAAGGAATTGGGCAAGGACAAGTTCGAAATCGTCGTCCCCAGCCTTTCCATCCTCGCCGAACCGCCGGTGGCGGTGGTCGACAAGGTGGTCGACAAACGCGGCACCCGCAAGCAGGCGCAAGCTTATCTCGAATATCTTTATTCGCCGGCCGGACAAGAAATCGCCGCCAAGCATTACTATCGTCCTCGCGATGCCAAAGTGGCCGCAACTTATGCCAGCAGTTTTCCGAAACTTAAATTGGTGACGGTGGACCAAGTCTTTGGCGGTTGGCAAAAAGCGCAGAAAACCCATTTCGCCGACGGCGGCAGTTTCGATGCCATTTTCACTAAAAAGTAGGACAGGAGAAAAACGATGAAGATCGCCGGCAACATCACCGAATTGATCGGCAACACGCCGCTGGTCAAACTCAATCGCCTGACCGAAGGCTGCCAGGCTACGGTCGCCGCCAAGCTCGAATATTTCAACCCGGCCCACAGCGTCAAGGACCGGATCGCCGTTGCCATGCTCGACGCGGCCCAGGCAGCGGGCAAGATCGGGCCCGACACCATCGTCCTGGAACCGACGTCCGGCAACACCGGCATCGGCCTCGCCATGGTCTGCGCGGCACGCGGCATCAAGTGCTGCTTCATCATGCCGGAGACCATGAGCCGCGAGCGCAAGCTGCTCTTGAAGGCTTACGGCGCCGAACTGGTGCTGACCCCCGGCCCGGACGGCATGACCGGCGCCATCAAGCGTGCCGAGGAGATGGCGGCGGCCGATTCGCGCTATTTCATTCCGCAGCAATTCGAGAACCCGGCCAACCCGGAAATCCACCGCCGCACGACGGCCGAGGAAATCTGGCGCGATACCGACGGGCAGGTGGATATCGTTGTCAGCGGCATCGGCACCGGCGGCACCATCACCGGCATCGGCGAAGTGCTCAAATCGCGCAAGCCGGGCGTGCAGTTGATCGCCGTCGAGCCGGATGCTTCGCCGGTGCTCTCCGGCGGGCAAAAAGGGCCGCACCCGATCCAGGGCATCGGCGCCGGCTTCGTGCCCAAGATTCTGAATACCGGCGTCTACGATGAAGTCGTTCGCGTCAAGAACGACGACGCGCTGACCACCGCCCGGCGTTCCGCCACCGAGGAAGGCCTGCTGGTCGGCATTTCCTCCGGCGCCGCGATCTGGGCGGCGCTCGAAGTCGCCCGTCGGCCGGAAAATGCCGGCAAGCTGATCGTCGTCATCGTGCCTTCGTTCGGCGAACGCTACCTCTCCACCATTCTCTATCAGCATCTTGAAGTTTAGGCCATGGGAAATCGGGAGTTCCGCCCCGACGTTGGCTCTCTCGATTCCATGAGCGACCGGGTGTCGGAGGGTTTCACGCAAGTCTTGGAGCGGCGAGGCGGCGATTCCTTGAAATGGAATCGCTACGCCGGTCGCGACGTGCTGCCGCTCTGGGTGGCGGACATGGATTTTGCCGCGCCGCCGGCGGTGATCGAGGCCCTGCAAGCCCGGGTGGCTCAGGGTGTTTTTGGCTATTCCACGTCTTGGCCAAGCCTGACCGAATCGGTGCTCGCCCACCTGGAATCGCGTTACGGCTGGGAAGTCGCGCCGGAATGGATCGTCTGGCTGCCCGGGCTCGTCACCGGTCTCAATCTCGCCTCCCGCGCCGTCGAGGGCGAGGTGTTGACCGCAACGCCGGTGTATCCGCCCTTTCTTTCCGCGCCCAGGCTTTCGGATCGCGGCCTGCATACCGTTGGCCTGATCGAGCGGGATGGTTTGTGGCAGTGGGATTGGCCGGCCCTGGAAGCGGCGTCGACGCGCGCTACCCGCCTCCTGCTGCTCTGTCACCCGCACAACCCGGTCGGGCGCTGCTGGCGCGAAGATGAACTGCGCCGCCTGGCGGAACTGGCGGAGCGCCACGACTGGATCGTCTGCTCGGATGAAATCCACTGCGACCTCATCCTCGATGCCAACAAGCGACGTCATCTGCCCTTCGCCCGCCTCGGGCCGGAGGCGGCGCGCCGCAGCATCACCCTGATGGCGCCTTCCAAGA
>JAPUEC010000245.1:10974-34763 GCA_027492775.1 Rhodocyclaceae bacterium | reverse complement strand
GGCGCGAAACCAGGGTCGCCTTTTCGTTGGGTACTTTCTTTTGGCGAAGCAAAAGAAAGTCCCTCGACCGGCGGGGCGAACTCCCGCCCAACCCACGCAAAATCCAAGTACTCGCTTGAGTCATGCGCCGAGCGCATAATTCCGTTTTGATCCGCCAAGGAACTCCACCATGCTCCGCCGCTGCCCTCTCCTCCTCACCCTCCTCACTTTCCTCATCACCTCCACCGCCAACGCCGAAGTCCTCAACATCGACGCCGCCGAAGCGGCCCGCCTCGCCGCCACCGGCATTCCGGTGGTCGACGTCCGCACCGAAGGCGAATGGCGCGAAACCGGGATCGTTCCCGGGAGCCGCCTGATGACCTACTTCGACGAACAAGGACGCTCCGACGCCACCGCCTGGCTGCAACAACTGAAACCCGTCGCCAAGCCCAACCAGCCGGTGATCATCATCTGCCGCAGCGGCAACCGCAGCCAGGCCGTGGCGCAGATGCTCTCCCAGCAGGCCGGCTACCGCACCGTCTACAACGTCAAGGAAGGCGTACGCGGCTGGGCGAAGGAAGGACGGACGCTGACTCCGGCCAGCCCGGCGCAACTCGCCTGCAAGCCGCCGCGGGTCTGCTGAGGCCGGGCACCGCATGACAACCGCCATCGCCGAACACCCCGAACGCGCCTTCATGCGCGACATCATCGCCCGCGGTCTGACCGAGGTGCCGGTAACGACCAACCCGCTGGCAATCGCCGTCGGCATGACCATTGTCGAGGCGAGCGAAGGCCGCGTGCAGGCGAGGTTTTCCGTCGGCGAGGCCTTCACCCAGGGCAACGGCGTGCTTCAGGGCGGCATCGTTTCCGCCCTGCTCGATTTCGGCATGGCCTTCGCGGCGTTTTCATGCATTCCCGCCGGCGCCACCATCGCCACGGTGGCGCAAACGACCAATTTCTTCCGCGCCGCCCAAGCCGGAACGCTCTTCGTCGAAGCCTCGCTGGAAAAAACCGGACGCACCATGATCAATGCCCGGGCCAGGCTGACCGGCCCGGACGGCAAAGCGCTGGCAAGCGCCACAGCGCCGATCGCCGTCCTGGCGCACTCGCCGGAAGCCGCCGCCTGACGCGGCCAGAGATCATTCTTCGGAATTAATCGGGCAGGAAAACGGCCTTTCCGTCCACCGTGAAGGAACGCAGCGGATGGCGGAAGGCATGGCTCAGGCGTTCGCCCGAAAGCACGGTGGCGGCCGGCCCGAATTCAGCGTTTTCGCCATCGAGCAGGATGACATCGTCAGCAAAACGCGCGGCCAAGTTGATGTCGTGGAGCACGAGCACAACGCCCCGTCCTTCGTCGGCCAGGCGCCGGAAGAGTTCGAGCATCGCCACCTGGTAATGCAGATCGAGGTGATTGAGCGGCTCGTCGAGCAGATAGAGCTGCGGCGCCTGCGCCAGCAAGGCGGCCAGCGCCACCCGCTGCCGTTCGCCGCCGGAAAGGCTGAGGATGTCGCGCTTTTCCAGCCCTTCCATGCCCACCGCCAGTAACGCCTGCCGGGCGATGGCGAGATCCGCCGCGCTTTCCCAATTCCAGCGGCCGAGGTGCGGATGGCGGCCGACCAGCGTCGTTTCGAGCACGGTCGAGGCGAAATAATCGGGCTGTTGCTGCGGCAGCAGGCCACGGAAGCGGGCGAGGCCCTCGCCATCCCAATCGGCGTGGCGACGCCCGCCGAGGCGGAGCGTTCCGCCGGCAGGCGAACGCAGGCCGGCCAAGGTGTGAAGCAAGGTGGTCTTGCCGGCGCCGTTCGGTCCCAGCACCGCGACCACACGCCGGGGATGGAGGACGAGATCGAGCGCGCGGCAGAAATGGCGGTCGCCGATGGCAACGTCGAGCTTCTCGGTGGTCAGCAGGGGCACGGCGCTCATCGCGGGTGCCTCGCCAGCAAGAAGAGAAAGACCGGCGCGCCGATCAAGGCGGTGAGGACGCCCACCGGCAATTGCTGCGGCGCAACGACGCTGCGCGCCAGCGTATCCGCCAGCACCAGCAAGCCGCCGCCGGCGACAGCGGAAGCGGGAAGCAGCAGGCGCTGATCGCTACCGGCGGCCAGCCGGACGAGATGCGGCACGATCAGCCCGACGAAGCCGATAGCGCCGGCGATGGTCACCGCCACTGCCGTCGCCACGGCGGCGAGAAAATAGACGAGGCGATAGAGGCGCGGCACTGCCACCCCGAGCGAGCGCGCCATATCGGGACCACGCGCCAGCAGATTGAGTTCGCGGGCGAAGGGCATCGCCGCCGCCAGCACCAGGATCAGCACACCGAGGGCGAAGCGGGCGTCGCCGGCTTCGGAAAGATCGCCCATCAGCCAGAAGAGCATGCCGCGCAGTTTGGCTTCCGGCGCAATGGTCAGTAGCAGCGCCACGACGGCGCCGCAGCCGCTGGCGACGACGACGCCGGTGAGCAAAAGCCGCGTCTGCGTCCAACTGCCATCGCCGTGCGCCAGCCCGAAAACGATGAGCAAAGCCGCCAGCGCGCCGCCGAAAGCCAGCGTATCCACCCCCATCCCGGAAAACCCGAGCAGAATCGCTCCCAGCGCCCCGATGCTGGCGCCGCCGGAAATGCCGAGGATGTAGGGATCAGCCAGGGGATTGCGCAGCAGCACCTGCATCAGCGTGCCGGCAAAGGCCAGCAGCCCGCCGCAGGCGAACGCCGCCAGCGCACGCGGCAGGCGCAGGTCGAGCACCACCCGCGCACCGGGGCCGTCGCCGCCGAATAGCGCGGCGACCACATCCATCAACGCCACCGGCAGGCTTCCCGTCGTCAGCGCCAACCCCATGCTCGCCGCTGCCAGCAAGAGCAGGATGGCGAGAATGATGAGGGCGCGGCGGCGGGTGGGCATTTAGGTTAGTGAGGAAGGGTGCGACGAGTGCTATCGGTTTATTTTTCGCCGCTTTGCGGCGAGTTAAATTTTTGGAAAGAGGTCGTTGAAAGTCTGGATTCACCTGCCAGTTCAGCAGCTTTCGCGCAGGACTGGCGGATTGCTGGGTTAGCAGGCTCAGCCAGCTTCCAGAGCACTGCAGACCTCCGAAAACAAATCGCCAAGTGACACCGTTTTGTCCGAAATCGCTTTGGCGGCGACCTCGAATGGATCGACCTGAACAGCGCCGTTGTCGAGCGCGGCGAATTGGCCGACGACATAACGGCCATAGTAGCGGGAGCCTTCCATTTCGTTAAAGAGCCATGCGCCGCTGTATTTCATGACCAGTAACTCGCCCACCAAATATCCAAGCCGAGTCAGGAGCCAAGTGCTCTCTTCGGGCGCGATTTCATGATGCGACAACCACTCGCTGATACCAGGCAGAAAGAGATGAGGTTCATCGAGGATGCAGTAGGGTTCCTGAGCCCCGAGCGCCGTTGCAAACTGCACTAGCACCGGCATCCGTTCTTCAAGAAACTGACTGAAATTTGCTTTGCGACTGGCGAAATCGGAGGTCATTTTTGGCTGTTAAACGTTAAAAATAAGCAGTGCGAGAAGGTGCCATAGAAACGTCACGGTCGCTTACCCGCCAGCCGATTGGTTAATGACAAAGAAGGCCAGGCCAGGATTCTATTCGTACCAACTTATTTCAAGCACCAAAAAATAGTCTGCCCCTGTTGTGGATGAATTACCTAGGCACTAGTGCGAGCCTGTCATGCTTTAGCGACCAAGCCTAAAGACGGGTATATAGCGAATATATGCAAAGAAAGGCAATGGCAAGAAAAAACCAGCCAAGGAATTTCATTTGCCCTGTACAACGATTACAGACCCTCCCGGGAGTCGTTTGTACCAAGACAATCATTCCAATACGCGCAAGCCAGGAAACTTTCCCTTCTTCAGTTGTGCCGATCTTTTTTCCACAATTGAAACAATGAAATGATGTCACGATGTATTTGTTTTTATCGTCAATAAACCGCCGGCCGCCTAAGTCAAAGACACCATGCGCCGGGCTACAGTAATTCTCTTTCATCTGCAGCCCGACTCATCGCTATCTTTAACTCGTGAGGATCTCTTTACCTCCACTCGTACTTGGCCGAGGCGAACAAACTGCGCCCGTCGGCCGGGTAGTAATAGTAATCCGAAATGAATGGTGAATAACCGGCGAAGGGCGAGTAGCGCTTGTCGAAGGCGTTGAGCAGGCGCACGGTAACGAGCCAGGGCTTGAGGTTCCAGGCCGCTTGCAGGTCGACGGTGGTGTAGCCGGCGAGGCGTTTGCGGGTGTTGAAGAAGTCGCCGCTGTAACGGCGTTCGCCGACGGCGTTGACCAGCGCCGTGTATTTGCCCCACTGACCGCCGTCCCAGAGCAGTTCCAGCGAACCCTTGTCGCGCGGCACCAGCGGCAGGCGCTTGTCGCGATAGGCGCCGCTGCGGAAGCTGGCGTCGATGTAGGCATACGACAGGCGGGCGCGCAGCTGGCTGGTAACGCGCCAGTCGATCTCGGCTTCGAAGCCCTGGCGGCGGGTGGGATCGAAATTGACGTTGGCAAAGGCATTGCCGTCGTAGCCGATCTCGTCGGTAAGATCGAGGCGGTAGAGCGACATGCGCCCGGTCACGGCGCCGAGATCGACGCTGCCGCCGACTTCGCGGATGGTGCCGTGTTGCGGCCGCAGGTCGCCGGCAAAAATGGTGTTGCCGGTCATCGGATCGTAGCCGAAGAGTTCGTCAGTGTTGGCGAAGCGATAGGTGGTGCCGACCTTGGCGTAGATCCGCCATTGATTGGCCACGTAAGTCACGCCGGCGTCCCAGGCATTGCGCTCGCGGGTCGAACTGCCGCGCATGGCGGGGCTGAACCACGGTGCATAGGCGCTTTGATGGACGCTCTGCTCCATGCTCTGCCAACGGCCGCCCAGGGTCACCGTGACCGGACCGACCCCGGTCTGGTTTTGGACATAGCCGGAAGTGCTGGTCTGGCGTGCACCTTGCGCCGGCGACTGGGAATAGCGCGCATCGATTTCGCCGACGTAGTGATCTACCCCGACCACGGTTTCGCTCGCCAGACTGCCGAGGCCGTGCTTCCAGAGCAGGCGCGGCGTCAATGACCAGTTGTCGCGGGTGCGGTCGCCGACGCTGGCGAAAGAGACGTAGTTGGAATGCATGTCTTCGTGTTCGAGCGAGGCTTCGGCGTCGAAGCGCAACTTGTCGGTCAGCGGGATGGATACGCCCGGCCGCAGGCGATAGCCGTTGCGTTGGTCCGAGTCATTCGGTGTCCGCGAATAGCGTGGCCGCTCGGCGTAATCGGCGCTCGCCAGATAACCGGGCAAGCCGGAGCGATCCGAATACAGGGCGTAATTGACGAAGGCCTCGCCCTTGCCGAGATAGACGCCGGCGCGGCCGCTCAACGACGACTGTTCGGTGGCGCTGTTCTCGCGCCAGCCTTCGGTGTTGGCGTAATGGGCAAAGACGTTGCCGTAAACGCGGTCGTTACCGCCGGAGGCCGAGGCGTCGACGCCGCGAAAATCGTTGCTGCCCAGGCTGGCCGTCACGCTTGCCTTCGGCCGGCCGGATTTGTCGGTGATGATGTTGATGACGCCGGCGCTCGCCCGGTCGCCGTAGAGCACCGTTCCGGCGCCGCGCATGATTTCGACGCGCTGCACGCCTTCGAGCGGGATGGCGGACCAGCTCACGCCATTCATGTCGACCGGGTTGAGCCGCTGTCCGTCGAGCAGGATGAGAACGTTGCTGCCGGCGGCATCGCCGAAGCCGCGCACATCGATGGAGGCATTGACGCCCAGGCTGCCATAAAGCGCCCGCACGTCGATGCCGGCGCGACTCTTGAGCAGGCTGGGGAGGTCCTTGGCCGGCGAGTTGCGAATGTCTTCGCGGCTGATGACGCTGATGTTGGCGGGCACCCGAGGATCGGCCTCGGCGAAGCGATTGGCGGTCACCACGACCAGCGGTTCATCGGTGGAATTTTGTTGCGCCAGGGCCGGCGCAGCCATGGCAAGAACGGCCAAGAGGCCGGTGACTTTCTGCTGCATGTTTTCTCCTGACCGGCGTACGTCCCCGTGCGCCGGCAATCATCGCGATCAGGAAAGACCAGGGGAAAACAGCAATAAACCGGCGCCATGTTCCCCGTGGCATTTCCGCTTCAATGTGCGTTCGTTCGCCGAGGCGTGCTTTGCCGGCGCGAGGCGCGGAAATGGCATAGGCACGGGAATCGGAAACGAATCAGGCCGGTATCCGGGCTCGCAAGTCTTGGCATGTCGCCTTCCCAGGCCTAGGCCCAGTGGCGTAATGACATGCCCGCACTTGCTTACCGTTGCGGGGGCAGCAGCGGCTTTGCGGCTCGAATGAGCGCGCACCGCTTTCCCGTTTAACCGCGGTCGGAGGAATCCTTCCACGGCACCTGACACATTCACCGCCCAAAGGCGGCGGGCGGAATTGTACTCTGAAAAACGTGGGCGTTCCGATCCGCCCCTTTCCCGTCCCGCTGTCGGGGAGCGAAGATCGGTGCCCGGCCAGACAAGGCGGCCGAATAAATTTCTTCCCCAATCCGACAGACTGCCAGACGGCCAAATATCTGCGAATCGTTGTCTTGGCAGTGACGGCGCGCTCGCTCGCTGTAGAATCGACGCTATCCAATCATTTATTCCTTGAAGAGGTTCGACCATGTCCTTTACGCCCGAACTGGTGGATGAATTGAACACCCTCATCCGCTTCGACCTCGCGACCAACCAACTCGGCATCAAGGTCCACAAGACGGCCGACGCCCGGGTGATCGCCGCCACGCAACGCCTGCACGCCAAGGGCCTCCTGACGCAGGTGGATGGCGGCTACCTCACCAGCCTGGGACGCAACGCCTTGGAACATGCCCACGCGACGCTGGCGCTTCTGACCGAGGGCGCCGCGCAACTCGCCTGTACCGCCGACTGATCGGCAAGCGAAGTAGCACCAAATGGCAAGCGCCGAGGAATTGATCAAGGCGGTTCGCAGCGGCAGCTTGCGCGCCGTGCGGGCGGCGTTGGATGCCGGCGCGCCGCTGGAGGATGGGCCGGGCGCGCCCGGCCTGCCGCTGGGCATCGCTTGCTTCATGGGCCGCACGGAAATCGTGCGGGAACTCGTCAGTCGCGGCGCCAGCGTCAATCTCCCCGACAATGCCGCCCCAGTTTCGCCGCTGGCGATGGCCGTCCGCGGCAATCATCCGGAAATGGTGCGCTGCCTGGTGGAACTGGGTGCCGACGTGCCCGAGGGCATGGCGGTCGGCCTGGCGCCGGTGGAAGTAATTGCGGCGCAATGGCTGGCCTACCGCGCCGGCCGCCGGGCAACACCGCCGATGGACGCCTCGGGCAAAACCCCGGAGGTGGAAGAGATCGTCATGCCGCGCGCCATGGGCACTGACACCATGGTGCTGGAAGCGGACGCCCTGCGCGCAGGGATGGAAGCGGAAGCGCGGCGGCGGGCGAAGAAGTAGACTGACCATTTGCAGCCGCCGGTGCATTTGCAACGCGGCGATGCATGCATCCATGTAGAGGCAGGCCGAACCGGCCGCACTCTAGTCCCATTCAAAGATCGAGTTGCAGCGACGCCAGCCGGGCATAGAGCCCGCCTTGCCGGCGCAGGCTGTCCGGCGTGCCGGTTTCGACGATGCGGCCGCGTTCCATGACGACGATGCGGTCGACTTTCTGCACCGTCGCCAGCCGGTGGGCGATGATCAGCGTCGTACGCCCTTCCATGGCGGCGCTGAGGCCCTTTTGCACCAGAATTTCCGATTCGGCGTCGAGGGCGCTGGTGGCTTCGTCGAGCAGCAAGAGGCGGGCGTCCTTCAAGATGGCACGGGCGATGGCGATGCGCTGGCGCTGGCCGCCGGAGAGACGGGTGCCGCGCTCGCCGAGGAAGGTCTGGTAGCCCTCCGGCAGGCGCTCGATGAATTCATCCACCAACGCCGCCTTGGCCGCCTGCATCACCTCTTCGTCGCTCGCGGTGCCGCGACCGTAGCGGATGTTTTCCAGCGCATTGGCGGAGAAAATCACCGGGTCTTGCGGAACGATGGCGATTTCCCGGCGCAGGTCGTGCAGGCGCAACTCGCGAATGTCTTGGCCATTGATGCGGATGCTGCCTTCGCTTGCCTCGTAGTAGCGCAGCAACAATTGGAAGAGGCTGGTCTTGCCGGCACCCGAGGGGCCGACTAGCGCCACGCTCTCGCCCGGAGCGATGTCCAGGCAGATATCGTCGAGGGCGGGCGTTTGCGGCCGCGCCGGGTAGGCGAAGGTGACATGGTCGAAGCGGATGGCGGCCTGCGCCGAGGGTGCCGGCGACAGCGGATTCGGAACCTCGCGAATGGCCGACTCCGCATGTAGCAGATCGAGCAGGCGCTCGGCGGCGCCGCCGGCGCGCATGATGTCGCCCCAGACTTCCGACATGGTGCCGACCCCGCCCGCCACCAACACCGCGTAGAGCACGAAGGAAGCGAGTTCGCCGCCGGTCAGCGCGCCCGCATGCACCTGCCGGGCGCCGATCCAGAGCACGAAGATGATGGCGCCCATCACGGCGGTGATGATCAGCACCGTCAATGCCGCCCGCACCCGCGTGCGCTGGATGGCGGTGTTGAAACTGTCTTCGGTGCGCGCGGCGAAGCGCCGGACTTCCTGCGGCTCCTGCGTATAGGCCTGCACCGTCGGCATGGCGTTGAGGATTTCTCCGGCGAGCGCCGAAGTGTCGGCGATGCGGTCCTGCGCCTCGCGGGAAAGCTTCTTGACCTTGCGGCCGATGGCGATGATCGGCAGCACCACGAGCGCCATCAGCCCGAGGTTGAGCGAGAACAGATAGAAGCTGGTGACGGCGAGCATGACCATGCCGCCGATGAACTGAAAGAGGCTGCGCAGGCCCATGGAAATGGAGCTGCCGACCACGGTCTGGATCAGCGTCGTGTCGCCGGTGAGGCGGGAAAGCACTTCGCCGGTCTGCAAGGTCTCGAAGAAGTGCGGCGACTGCGACAAGACCCGCGCATAGACGGCGTTGCGCAGGTTGGCGGTGGCCCGCTCACCGACCCAGGAGACAGTGTAGAAGCGCGCCGCCACCGTCAATGCCCAGAGGCAGGCGAGCGCGAACAGGGCGATGAAATGCCCGTTGAGGCTCAAGCCGCCGAGCAGGCCGCCACTCGATTGGGGCTTTGTGCCGAAGCCAAAATCGATCAAGTCCCGGAACGCCAGCGGCACCAGCAGGATGGTGGCCGATCCTACGCAGAGAAGGACGAAGGCGAGCGCGAGGCGCAGCTTGTAAGGCCGCAGGAATGGCCACAGACCTTTCAGCGTGGAAAGACGGCGGGGAACGGGGAGTGCGGCAGCATCACCGGGCATCGCAATGCCTTCAGCGCCGGATCAGGTAGCGGATGGTCGGCCCGTCCTGCTGGATTTCCAGCACTTCGTAACCGTGGTTGCGGGCATCGAGCGGAATGTTGTTGATCGATTGCGGGCAATCGGAAACGACTTCGAGAATCTGGCCGGGCTGCAATTGCGGCATGGCTTCGAGCGTCGCCACCGCCGGGTAGGGACAGGGTTCGCCCATCATGTCGAGGCGGAAATCGGGAATGTATTCGGGCTTGTTCATGCGGCCTCCAAAGCCGGATTGAGGGTGGCGGCCTTGCGGGCGAAGAAGCGTTTTTCCCACCACAACACCGCCAGCATGGCCGCCGCCAGCATCAGATAGGTGACGATCAGGCCGCCTTGCGGGCCGAACACCGTCAGCAGGTTGATCTTGCCGTAGCTGGTGGCGACCGCCGGGGCGATGTCGTCCCACCAAGCGGCAAGCACGGTGGCGCCGATGATGTTGCCCAGGCCCACCCACCAGTAATGCACCTGGCCTTCGACGGCGCGGTACATCCAGCCGGTTTCACAACCACCGGCAAGCACGATGCCGAAGCCGAACAGGAGGCCGCCGATGACGGCGTTGGGGCCGGCCCAGAGAATCTTGGGCGGCACGCCGAGTTGCACATAGCTGTAGATGCCGATGGTGCTCACCGCCATGCCGATGAGAATGGCCTTGGCCATCTGGGTGCGGCCGACCAGCCAGAGATCGCGGAATGCCGAGGTGAAGCAGACCTGTGCCCGCTCGATGATGAGCCCGAAGGCGAGTCCGAAGAGCGCCGCCAGGCCGAGCTTGGGCGCTTCGAACATCCGCGCCAGCGCCCAGAGGACAAAGGCGCCGAAGACGAGCATGCCAAGGCGGAAGCGGCTCGACGCCTGGGCTTGGCTTTGGGTCAGCGGCTGAGCGGCGGAAACCTTTTGCAGTTTCACGTCAATGCGGAACAGCGGCAGCATGACGAAGCGCGCGCCGAACCATGAACCCGCCGCCGTCGCCAGGGCGAAGAACCAGGCATGCAGCGAAAACTGCGGTATGCCGGTGAAGAACGCCGCCAAATTGCAGCCCATGGCCAGCCGGGCGCCAAAGCCGGCGATGATGCCGCCCGCCACCGCCTGGACGATGCGAATGCGGTGATGCGGCCGCCGCAGCTTGACGTTATTGGCCCAAAGCGCCGCCGCCAGGCAACCGGCGAACATGCCGAGGATCATCACGCCATCGATGCGGTCGAGCGGCGTGCCTTCGAGGCCGATGATCTTGAAGTATCCCCAGGTTTCCGGATGAAAACCGGCAAATTGCAGCAGGTGCCCGCCCCAGCGAGTGAACTCGCCGGTCACCGCCCAGAAGGTGCCGGTGAGGCCGAAATAATAGGCCGACAGCACGCCGGCAGCGATCACCGCCGGCACCGGCGCCCAGAAACGGATGAGATAGGCGCGTTTGAAGTCTTGCCAAGTCATGGCGGAGTCTTTCCCGAAAAACGGCGAACGCCGCGAGCTAGAAATGAAAAAACAAACGGCACTTGTGGTGCCGTGGATGCAAGCAATGGCGCAAATTCTCCCATCAAAAGCCGGGGACTCAAAGTTTCAGGAATCCGCAAGAAAGCAGAGAGATGATGTGTGTCACGACCTTCAACATACGAAAAGCGGGCACGCGACGAGGCACTGATTTCAAAGCATCGCCCGGCGTTCCCTCCCCTACCGAGCGCTGAGCAACGCAGGTGCTGGCGGGAAGAGGGCGAGGACTGTCTGAGCGCCCTCAGGGCGCGAGTTCCGCAGCCCCCGCCAACGCCGAGTAGCGCAGGGAACCGGCGAAGCCGGCGTGAGGTGGGTCGCCTTTCTTTGCTTACTTTCTTTGGCGAAGCAAAGAAAGTAAGGCGCCTGGCGGGGCGAACTCCCGCCCAACCCAAGCTCCAACAGCCACCAACCGAAAGGCATCCTCTGAATCAGAGAATTGAAGGTTTTCCACCACGACGGCAGCGCTTCAAGGCACCAGTTGCCGCCCCTTCCCACCTCGAGCACCATACTCCTTCAACACGCTGGCACTCACCTCATCCAACGCTTCAGCATGACAAAGCGCAACGCAAGCACCGCCAAAACCCGCCCCAGTCAGCCGCGCCCCATAAACGCCAGGATGCGCCTGCAATAGCGCCACCAACTGATCGAGCTGCGGTACGGAAACCTCGTAGTCATCGCGCAGACTGGCGTGCGAGGCGTTCATCAACTGCCCGAATTCCCCGGGATCGGTGCAGGTCAACGCCCGCAGCACGCGGTCATTTTCGGTGACAACATGACGCGCGCGGCGGCGCAGCACATCCGGCAGCTTGGCGATGGTTTCGAGGTCGCGGGCATCGCGGAGCGCCGCCACGCCGAGCCGGCGAACCGCCTGTTCGCACTCCGCCCGACGCTGGTTGTAACCGCTGTTGGCGAGCTTGCGGGCGATGCCGGAATCAAGCACAAGCACGGCGCTGCCGGCTGGCAGCGGCACTAGCCGGCGCTCCAGGGTACGGGTGTCGAGAAAAAGGGCCCAGGTGGTATCGGCCAAGCTGGAGGCCATCTGATCCATGATGCCGCAGTGCACGCCGGCGTATTCGATTTCGGCGCTTTGCGCCATTTGCGCCAGCCGCACGTCGTCCAGCGGAATGGCGAACAGGCGGCGCAAGGCGCGCAGCGTCGCCACTTCGAGCGCGGCGCTGGAAGAGAGCCCGACGCCCATGGGCACGTCTGAGGCGACATGAATATCCAGCGGCGGCACCTCGAAGCCGGCGTTGCGCATCGCCATCAGACAGCCATAGACGTAGGTGCCGAAGTGTTCCTTGGGCGGAATTTCCCAGCTGAATTGCAGGCGCTGATTGAGATTGATGGCATAGAGATTGAACATGCCGCCCTCGTTGCGGCGCATGGAAACCTGCGTACGCTGAGCGATCGCGACCGGCAGCACGTAGCCGTCGTTGTAGTCGGTGTGCTCTCCGAGCAGGTTCACCCGCCCGGGAGCGTCCGCAACCACTTCCGGCGTCGCGCCGAAGATTTCTTCGAAGGTATTCATGCGAGCGGCGCCGGGACTTGTTGCAACTCGGCCGCCTTTTCTTCCGGCAGGGCGTCCATGGCGAAGAATCCGGCGCCGATCTCGGTACCGGCGAGGTATTTGAGGCGGTCGGTCGTGCGGTAGGGCGGATAGAACTCGGCGTGCAGGTGCGACTCCGGATGCGGCTGCCCGTCGGTCGGCGCCTGATACCAGGCCATGAGATAAGGCAACGGGCGTTGCCAGAGGCCGTCGTATTTGAGCAGCACCGTCTTAAGGGCGCGCGCCAGATCGGCACGTTGCTCGGGATGGAGGGCGGAGAAGCTTGCCACCGGCTCGATCGGCGCCACCCAGACTTCGTAGGGGTAGCGCGCGCAAACCGGGACGAAGGCCACCGCGTGCGGCCCTTCGTAGAGCATGCGCCGGCCATCCTGGCGCTCGTTCGCGATCAAGTCCTGCAACACGCCCCGGCCGTGAGCAGCAAAATATTCCGACGCTTGTTGCTGCAGCCGCGCCGGCACCGGCGGCACCACCGGGTAGGCGTAGATCTGGCCATGCGGGTGATGCAGGGTGACGCCGACCTCGGCGCCGCGATTCTCGAAGGGGAGTACGTACTGGATTTCCTCTCGCCGGCCGAGGATGTCGGTGCGCTCGCCCCACACCTGGAGCAGCAGATCGATGTGCCCGAGCGGCAGCGCCGTCAGCGAGGAATGCGCGTCCTTGGTGAAGACCACCACCTCGCAATGGCCGTTGGCCGGGGCGGTCGGGACGATCAGCCGCGGCGGCGCGCCGGCTTCGGGTTTGGTGGCGAGCGAGGGAAAACGATTGTCGAAGACCGCCACCTCCCAATCGCCGTCCGGGACCTCGGTCGGGTTGTCGGCCCGGACGGTCGGCGCCAGCGGGTTGTATTCCGGCGGCGGCAGGAAGGTGCGGCCTTGGCGATAGGCGGCGTAGGTCACCCATTCTCCGCGCAAGGGGTGCCAGCGCAGGTAGGGCGCGGCGGCCAGGGGCTCGGCGAAGGGGCTGGGGGCGACGAAATCGGCCTTGAGTTCGTTCCGCGAATAGAGGGTGAGCTTGCGGCCGTCGGGCTTGATCAGCTCCAGGCTAAACATGGGCGATTTCCTCACGTGCCGGGCAACGCATGACCATTCCGCGCATCGGTGCCGAACGGGTGCCCCAGGCTCCGCCCGGCCCAGCCCATGCGTGACCTTTCGCCAGTCGGGGACACACCTTAGACTCCCCCCGGAATGTGAGTCGGGGAAACGCCGGTCATGCGGGCAATGGCCGCGAGCGGAATCTTGGGGGTGCGGTCGGCGTAGAGAAGGCCGTTGGCTTCCTGGAAGGTGTCGGCGAACTGGGTGTAGCAGAAGCCGCTGAAGAGCGCGGTGTGGATGACGGTATCGAGCAGCTTGGCGTAAAGCTCGGTGAATTCCGCTTCGCTATGGGCGACGGTGTAGCCCCAGAAACGCTTTTCGTTCTTGCGGCTGCGCTTGACCAGGGCGATGCCGCCGAATTCGGTGAGGATGATGGGCTGGCCGCGATGCGGGTAGCCGTCCAGCGTCAGGATGCGTCCGCCCGGACGGCGGCGGTCGAAGAGTTCGTCGGGCTTGGTCTGAGCGCCGTAGCGCAGGCGAATCTGCTCAGTGTTGGCGTCGTAGTCGTGGATGCCGATGATGTCGGTGGCACTGCTTTCCCAACCATCGTTGCCGATCACGGGGCGCGTCGCATCGAGCGTCTTGGTCAAGTGGTAGAGCGCTTCCACCGCATGGCGCTGGACGCGCACGGCGGTGAGGTCGGGCACGCCCCAGCTCTCGTTGAAGGGCACCCAGACGATGATGCAGGGGTGGCTGAAATCGCGGTCGATGGCCTCGCCCCACTCCTTCACCGTGCGCTTGATGGCGGTGCGGGTGAAGCGGTAGGCGGAGGGCATTTCCTCCCAGACCAGGAGCCCGAGCTTGTCGGCCCAATAGAGATAGCGCGGATTCTCGATTTTCTGATGCTTGCGCACACCATTGAAGCCCATGGCCTTGGCGAGTTCGACATCCTTTTTGAGCGCATCGTCGGAGGGCGCCGCAAGCAGACTTTCGGGCCAATAGCCCTGGTCGAGCACCATGCGCAGGGTGTAAGGCCGGCCGTTGAGCATGAAGCGGTCGCGCAAAATATGCACCGAACGCAGGGCGGTGTAGGAGACGAATTCGTCGATGATTTCGTCGCCCTTCAGGAGGCGGATGCGGGCGTCGAGCAGGGTCGGGCGCTCCGGGCTCCAGAGCAGTTCGTTGCGGAAATCGTCGATGCCCGGGTCGGAGAGGACGATGACGCGATCCACCTCGCCGTCGATCACCAGATAGCGGTCGCGCGCCAGCAGCCGCTCCTCGTGACGGATAACGATGTCGACCGAGAGATCTTCGGCCGGGTCGCCGACGATGCGCGCCTCGAACCCGAGGGCAAAGCCTTCGAGGTGCGGCGTCCAGCGGATTTTGTCGACATGGGTGCGGGCGACGCGCTCGACCCAGACGCTCTGCCAGATGCCTGTGGTGCGCGGATACCAGATGCCGTGCGGCTCCAGTTGCCAATCCTGCTTGCCGCGCGGCTTGGTGAGATCGTGCGGGTCGTCCTCGACCAGCACGGTCACCGTCTGAGCACCGCTTGGATCGAGAAGGCCGGTGATGTCGACCTTGAACGGGGTATGGCCGCCTTCGTGGGTGACGGCCAGCCGGCCGTTGAGCCACACGCGGGCGGCGTAATCGACGGCGCCGAAATGCAGGATGACGCGCTGGTCGTCGGGCCGCAGCTCGAAATCACGCTCATACCAGCACACCGGGTGGAAGCCACGGTCGCCGATGCCGCTGGCCTCCGATTCGGGCGGGAAAGGAACGGTAATGTCGAGCGGCCATTCCGCCACGTCACCTGGCACGGCATAACGGCGTTCATCATCGAAGGCAAAGCGCCAGACGCCGTTGAGCGAGGTCCAATCTGGCCTTTGGAGTTGCGGACGGGGGTAGGCGAACTGCAAAAGCGTCTCCTGCAAGCGCCGGTGGCGGACGGCTCTCCCTTGCAATCAACGTACCAACCGCCGCTCAAACGTCCGAACCGGCACCGGGAACGCAAGGCGGCGCACATTGGCCGCTTCTGGGCACGATGCGAGTGGTGCGCCGCCTTGCGAAGCGGGCGGAAGCTGCCGCAATTCTTACCGGCGACGGCAGCCGTGACGGCTACTGACGAACGAAAGATCGCGTGACATACTGCGCTCATGCCCATGATCGCCATCGCCGGCCGTGAGTTGGAAGTCGCCGACCTGCCGGCAACCACCGCCCCGAACGCGCCGCCACTCGTTCTCTTGCACGAAGGGCTCGGTTGCGTCGCCATGTGGCGGCGTTTTCCCGACCAGCTGGCGGCGGCTACGGGCCGGCGCGTCATCGCCTGGTCGCGCGCCGGCTATGGCGCCTCTCAGCCCCGCGCCACGCCCCGCACGCCGCGCTATCTGCACGAAGAAGCGCTCGAGGCGCTGCCGGCTTTCCTCGCCACCATGCGGGTCGTACGCCCGGTGCTGATCGGCCACAGTGACGGCGCCACTATCGCGCTCATCTATGCCGGCGCCTTTCCCGAGCAGGTAGATCGGGTCATCGTCATGGCGCCGCACGAGTTCGTCGAACCGGAAACCCTGGCCGGCATTCGCGGCGCGGTCGAAGCGTGGAACACCACTGACTTCCCCCGCCGCCTCGCCGTCTATCACCGTGACGCGGCAAGCGTGTTCGCCACTTGGAGCAGCACCTGGCTAAACCCCGATTTCCACGCCTGGAACATCGAGGAATACCTGCCGGCGATCCGCTGCCCGGTGCTCGCCATCCAGGGCGAGGACGACGAATACGCCACCATGCGCCAGATCGAGGTCATCGCCGAAAAAGCGCCCGTTGCCCGCCTGCTCAAACTGGCGAACTGTGGCCATTCGCCGCACAAGGATCAGCCGGAAGTGGTTCTCGCGGCGATTGGCGAATTCATCGCCGGCGACGACTGATCGGCGGATCGACACAAAAATGCCGCTTGAAGCGTCGTTTTGCTCCCGCCGACACGCTCCGGGAAGCGAGCGCCGAGACGCCGACGGCTCTCAAACGCCGCGGCGCGAACGTCGCACTAGATGCTTTCCGCCCATTGCGCCGCTAGGAAGGTCATCGCCTGATTTTCACGGCGCCAGCTCACCTCGTCCCGCCGTACCGCGATCCACCACGTCTGCATGGCGGGATAGGGGCGTGGGCGGGCGAAGGCTTCGGGGGTGAGCACCGCCAGGCACCAGGCAGCAGCGGGGTCGCGAACCGACTGATAGAGGATGGCGCCGAGCCGCGCCTCACGGGCGATGCGAGCGAAGGCCTGGGTGGCGGTGTAGTCGGACGGGTGACGCCAGGCGGCGGCATCGCTGTCGAAGGGCGGCTCGCGGAGATCGATCGCCGAGGTCGCCACCTCGACCTTGAAAGCGGTATGCGCGACCGGTTCGATACGCTCCAGCTCAACCGCGTCCATAAGGAACTTCCAGCGCCAGTAGCCAAGCTCGGCGCAGGCGGTGCGGATGGTTTCCGCCCCGTAAAAGACTCCGGGATCATTGGGTGCACGGAAGCGCGAGCCGCCGCGCAGCGGGTGATAGCGGAAAGGCGTGGCGAGGAGGTAGTGCAACTCAGATTCCGCAGGCCGGGCCGGCTTGCTGGCTTCGAGCAGCGATTCGAGCAGGTCCTGCTCGGCCCGGCTGTCGACGAGCTTCATGGTCGAAGCGACGTGCTGGGCCTCCACCATGCGCCAAGCGGAGCCCCGCCAGGGGCGCGCCTCAGACGAGACCGCGGGAGGCGTCCAGGTATTGAACGACACGGACCAGGCCTTCGGTTTCGCGGATGAGATCGATGGGCCGGCCGTTGAGGCCGATGTTCTGACTGTTGAACCACTTGCGGGCGGTCGCTTCGTCGCCGACGATGGAATCGAGCGACCGGAAGGCGCGCACGAAGAGCAGCGCCAGCTCCCATTCCTTGCGGCCCTGATCGAGCGCGTAGGTGCCCGCATAGAGCCGTGTGACGGTGGCCGGGCTGACGCCGAGCACCTGCGCCAGCAACGAACGTGGCAAACCGAGCCGCTCGGCGGCACGGGCAGCCGCTTTGGAAAGGACGGCAGCGGCTTCGGGAGTGGGACTGGTCTCGGCAGAAATGGCGCGCATGGATTTTCCTTTCTATAGAAATAATAGCATGCAAATTTTTCTATGGAAAGGCAATAGAACTTCCGCACAAAATCGTTCCGCACGTCCGACAGGTGACGCCATGTGGCCTTCTCCCCGCCCACGTCAGCCGACCGTTCGATTCGCACCCCGCTGCTCGTGGTACCAGTGCGTAAACTCCAGCGGCGGAAGGGGCGGCTGAACCAGTATCCTTGCGCCTGATCGCAGCCCTGCGCTTCCAGGTACAGCATGGCATCCTCCGATTCGATGCCTTCTCCATAGACATTCAAGCGCAAGCTGCGGCCGCGCCCGATGATGGCTTCGGTGACCGTGCGCAGGCCTGATCGCTATCGAGGCGCCGGATGAAGGATTAATCCATCTTGAGCTTGCCGAGCGGCAGGCTGGTGAGGCTCGAATGACCGGTCGCGAAATCGTCCAGCGCCACGCGCACGCCCATCAACTTGCGGTTTTTGAGGTCGATGACCGGCTGGAATGCAGCTTGAGGCCACCGTGTTTCAGCGCATGGCGCAGCCTTGTCTCCACCGGCCGCACGCGCTCGACAGCCGGATCGATCGCGCTATTTCTTCGGCGAGAAGCAGAAGCGACAGACGTTGCCGCCCTTGGCCATGCACTCCTGATGGTCGACGGCGCTATCGGTGAAAGTGGAAAGGAGCGCCCGGTCGAATTCGCAGATATCGGGGTCGCTCATGGCGAGATCGTGGAAGACGCAGTTATCCGCCTCGATCACCGTTTCCTCGCCAACGCCCTTCGATTCGCGGGTTTCGTAGCCCATCTCCGCCATGATTCCCGCCAGCTTTTCGACGCGCTGGCGCCGATCGAGCGTCGGGTGCTGGCGAAGCAGTTGCTGCGCCACGCCCGCGCCCATGGCGCCCAGGCGTTCCCGCGTCGCCTCGGCGCCCGCTTCCTTCCGGATGGACTCGACCACGAGTTGGGCGAACCAGGCGTAATGACGCGGGAAAAGCTCCTTGCCCGCCGCCGTGAGCACATAAAGCTGCTCCGGCCGGCCGCCGGAAGGACGCAGTTCCCCGGGCGCGACCAGGCCCTCGTTCTCAAGGGCGCCGAGATGCTGGCGGACGGCGTTGCCGGTGATGCGCAGGCGCTCGGCGAGTTCGACCACCGTCAACCCGCCCTTGCAGGCGAGCAGCGATCTCAATAGGTCCTGTTGGCGGTTTCCAAGTATGGCAAGCATTTCAGGCTCCCGGCGTGATGTCTTTTCCTGATCGGAATGTTCCCCGATCTGTTTTTACATATAAACATTGAGAAACTATTTTAAATATTTCACTCTAAGACGTATAGGCCGGAATTTCGTTCGGCCAAATTCGAAGAAAGGAACCAAATGAACGCGCCAGAGAAAATCAGCCTGCTCCCGGATATCCAGTCACAGGCGGACGGCCGCGACTTAGCCATCCAGGCCGTGGGCGTTCATGGCGTCAGGTATCCGCTCACCATCCGCTCCGGCAGCGGGCCGATGCCGACCGTCGCCACCTTGTCGCTGACCGTCGCCCTGCCGCCCGAGGTGAAGGGCACCCATATGTCGCGTTTCATCGAGTTGCTGGAAGCGCAAACGGGCGCGCTGGACGGGGCCGCCTTCAAGGCCATGGTTTTGCAGATGCTCGACCGGCTGGAAGCGCGTAGCGGCGCGATCGAAATGCGCTTCCCCTACTTCGTGCGCAAGACGGCGCCGGTGTCTGGCGTGCACAGCCTGCTCGATTACGAGGTGTGCTGGCGTGGTGCGGTTTCGAACACCGGCGAATACGCATTCTCGATGAAGGTTGTGGTTCCGGCGACGAGCCTCTGCCCGTGCTCGAAGGAAATCTCCGCCTACGGCGCGCACAACCAGCGCTCGCACATCGCCATCGACGCCGAACTGGCTGGCGACATGAGCGTCGAGGCGTTGATCGCCGTCGCCGAAAAAAGCGCCTCCTGCGAGGTCTATGGCCTGCTCAAACGCCCCGATGAAAAATACGTCACCGAGCGCGCCTACGACAACCCGAAATTCGTCGAGGACCTGGTGCGCGACGTGGCGCTCGCCTTGAATCGGGACCATCGTGTCGCCGGCTATGTGGTCGAGGCGGAAAACTTCGAATCCATCCATAATCACTCCGCCTTTGCGCGCGTTAGCCGGCCCCGTCCTGCGGGCGGCCATCGATGAGCGCTTACGAAACCCGCTTGGCGGGCAGCGAAGAGATCGCCGCGGGAACCATGGCGTTTCATTTCGAGAAACCCGCCGATTTCGAATTCAAGGCCGGCCAGGCGATCGACCTCATCCTGCCGTGCGGGGCAGGGGTTGATGCGCAAAACGACACCCACACCTTTTCGGTCGCCAACGCCCCCCGCGAGAACCGCATCACCGTCGCTATGCGCATGCGCGACAGCCCTTACAAGCGAGCCCTGAAGGGACTCGCCTCAGGCGCGGCGGTTCGCATCGAAGGGCCGCTCGGCGCCCTGACCCTGCACAACAAGCGGGAGCGGCCGGCGGTCTTCATTGCCGGAGGCATCGGCATCACGCCTTTTATCAGCATGCTCCGGCACGCGGCCGATGCGCGCCTGACGCAGCAGTTCGTGTTGGTCTATTCCAACCGCCGCCCGGAAGACGCCGCTTTTCTGGCCGAACTGCAATCGCTCGAACAAACCATGGAAGCCTTCCGGCTCGTTGCCACCATGACGGCGATGGATCAGTCCGCCCAGCCTTGGTCCGGCCGGACGGGGGTGGTCGATGCCGAGTTGTTGCGGCAAATCACCGCCGGTCTGAAGGCCCCCATCTATTACGTCGCGGGACCGCCCGCCATGGTCGAGACCATGCGCGATTTGCTGAACGAAGTTGGCATCGACGATGACGACATTCGCAGCGAGGATTTCTACGGTTATTGACCGTCCGAACCACGCCGCTCACACCACTTTCTGAATCGGGCGGTCCGGCAGGTCCTCGCCCTCCGCCCGGAACATCGACGGCGTCAATCCGTGTTTCTGCAGCAGGCGGTAAAACTCGGTTCGGTTGCGGTCGGCGATGCGGGCGGCGTCGGCGACGTTGCCATCCGTCAATTTCAATAGCTGCACCAGGTACTTGCGCTCGAAACGTTGCTTGGCGTCGGCGTAGCTCAGCGCCTCCATGGCCGGAACCCGCAAGGCGCGCTGCACCATCGGCAAGGGGATGAGCGGCGTCGCCGTCAGGGCGCAGCACTGTTCGACGACGTTGTAGAGCTGGCGGACGTTGCCCGGCCAGGCGGCCGTCGCGAGTAACTCGAGCGCTTCCGGCGCAAAGCCGCTGATGCCCTTCTTGCCGTACTTGCTCGCCACCTGCTGGACGAAATGGCTGGCCAGCAGCGGAATATCCTCGCGCCGATCCTCCAGTCGCGGCAGCGTCAAGGTGACGACATCCAGACGGTAATAGAGGTCTTCGCGAAACTCGCCCTGGCGCATGGCGATTTCCAGGTCGCGGTGAGTGGCCGAGAGAATCCGCACATCGACCGGTTCAGACTGGTTGGCGCCCACCGGCCGCACCGCCCGCTCCTGCAGCATACGCAGCAGCTTGACCTGCAGCGGCAGCGGCATGTCGCCGATCTCATCGAGGAAGAGGGTGCCGCCGTTGGCGGTCTGGATGAGGCCGGCACGGCTGGTCGAAGCACCGGTGAAGGCGCCCTTGACGTGGCCGAACAGCTCGCTTTCCAGCAGTAATTCAGGAATGGCGCCGCAGTTGATGGCAATGAAAGGTGCCGTGGCGCGCGGACTCGCCCGATGGATGGCGCGGGCCAGCACTTCCTTGCCGGTGCCGCTCTCGCCACGGATGAGGATGCTGGCCTCCGAGGCCGCCACCATGCGCGCCTCCTCCAGCAGTTCGGCCATGGCGGCGCTGCGAAAAACGATGCCTTCGCGCCAGAGACTGTCCTCGCCTGGCGCGACGGTGGCGACCGAAGACGACAGTTGCAGGGCCTGCTCGATCTTCTCCAGCAGCACGCGGCTGTCGAAGGGTTTGGTCAGATAGCCGAAAACGCCGCGTGAGGTCGCCTGGACGGCGTCCGGGATGGTGCCATGCGCCGTGAGGAGGATGACCAAGAGCGCCGGGTGGGTCGACCGGATTTCCTCGAACAGCGCCAGCCCGTCCTTGCCGGGGAGGCGGACGTCGCTGACCAGCACCTGCGGCGGATCGACCGCGATCTTGGCCAGGGCCTCCTCCGCCGAGGCCGCGGCGGAGACGCGGTAGCCGCAGGATTTGAGGCGCATGGTGAGCAGGCGCAGCAGATCCTCATCATCGTCCACCGCCAGAATGTGCGCGTGATTGCGCAACTGCGCGGTCATTTTGCCGTCGTTCCCGGCGCAAGCGGCCGCACCGGGCGGGCGCGCGCCGGCAGCGAACGTTCGATGTCCGCCAGGGCATCGATCTTTTCCTGCAACTGCTCTTCGCGGCGCAGGCTGTCCTTCAATTGTTGACTGCTCTTGTCCACTTGCATCTCTAACCTGAGGCGTTCGGAATACTGTTCGGCCAGAAGTCTTGCCAGCGGATGCACCGCGGCGGCATCCGGGCCGGCCAGCTTGAGGACGTTTTCAAGCAAGGCCAATGCCCGCGAGAGATCGCTGGGTGCGCGCGGCTGTCCAAGCACCATGGCTTGCCGGACCTGGATACCGGGCGTGGCCACCATTGCCGCCAAGGTGCTGCGCTCCTTGGCGAGTTCGTGCGCCGACATGCGCTGCACCTGCTGGTAATAGGTGAGCAGCACGCCCTGGTGGCCGTCGGTGCGCACCACCCGGAGCGCCGTTTCCTCGGGTTCGGCCGCTAGCGGGCTGGCGACGGGTTTGGTCGCGCAACCGGCGACAATGGTGAAGGCGGTGGCGAGCGCCACCGAGAGCGGCGCATTACATGGTTTTATGGAAATCATCCCTGCTTTCTTTATCCGAAAGATCGCCCCGCCACGACCAGCCGGCGCGCCGCGCCGAAACCGGGCTGAACGTCCGCCGCGCCTCGACGCGGCGACGGATCAGCGGTCCGGATAACGCTCGGTCGGAATCTCGACGCGGAAGTGGGCGCCCTTGTCGCTTGGGAGCAACAGTATCTGACCGTCCATGGCCCGAACCAGTTCGCGCACGATCGAAAGTCCGACGCCGCTCCCCTGGCGCTCGGCGGGCGCGGCCCGCGATCCCTGGACGAAGGGTTGAAAGATGCGCTCCGCGTCCTCGCCCGCAACGCCCGGCCCCTGGTCGATCACGTCGATGTGCAGCAGGCCGCCGCTCTCGCCGGCGACGAGACGGATCTCGCCGCCTTCAGGGCTGAAATCGATGGCGTTCGAAAGCAGGTTGTCGAGCACGACCAGCATCTTTTCCTCGTCCAGCCGGGCGCTGCTGTTGCGCCCTTCGATGCGGACGGCCAGCTGGCGGGCCTGGATTTGCAATTCCCGGCGCCGGATGGCTTCCTCGAGCAGCGGATGCACCTGGAGCACCCGCCGCTGCAAATGGCGGGCGCCGAAGGCGGCGGAATTGAGATTGAGCAGGCTTTCGATCTGCCCCTGCAAAGTCATCACGTTGTGTTGCAGGATGTCGACCACCTCCCGCTGCTCCATGCCCAAGCGCCCCACCACCTGCTCCTGCAACAGGGCGATGCCCTCGCGCAGCGCGGTCAGCGGCGTCTTGAGTTCATGCGAGACATGGCGCAGCGTGCGCTGCCGGTCGGCTTCAAGCTCGCCCAGGCGTTGCCGCAGCCAGTCGAGGCGGCGGCCGACACGGCGCAGATCGGCGGGGCCATTCACCACGACCGCCTCATCGAAGCGGCTCTCGCCCAAGCGCTCGATGGTTTGTTCGAGTTTGCGCACCGGGCGCGCCAGCCACCAACCCATCGCCAGCGCGACGATCAGGGCGCCGGCACCGGCGCCGAGCACCTGCCCCGCCAGTTGCAGGCGGTTTTCCTCAAGCGATGCGAGGAGCCGGCCGTTCTGTTCGTCGATCCAGCGCCGCCCGGCTTCGGCGAGGTTGCCATTGAGGGTGTTGAGCGCGGCGAGCGCAGGCAGCAGATCGTCCCGATGCGATGGCTGGCGCAGGCTGAGATTGAGGCGCACCGCCGAGGCCCGCCACTGCGTCAAATGCGGTTGCAGCACCTTGGCCGAACTGGCCTCGAGGCGGGTCACCGCTGCCAGCGACTGCGTCAGGTGGTCATCGAAACGGGCGAGCAGCCCTGGGTCCTTCAACACCAGGTATTGCCGGGCGCTGCGCTCGATGTCCACCGTGCGCTCCGCCAGTTCGTGAATCTACTCGGTCTGTGG
>JAPUEC010000245.1:0-10964 GCA_027492775.1 Rhodocyclaceae bacterium | reverse complement strand
CAGCGCCTGCTCTCCGCCTCGCCGGCTGTGCTCGGCGAAGCGCTCGACCACCAGCCAACTCCGTACCGCCGCGCTGCCCAGGAGGAGCGCGATCAACATGAAGCCGGCGAGCATGCTTTGATGAAAGGAGATCCGGAACACGGCAAAAAGTCGGCAGGGGAAAACGGCCTAGTTTATTCGCAATATGGCCGCAGGAGATGCCTTAAATGGACATGGCGCCGCTCATATGGGCGTTTTTTGGCCGCAAAAAAGCAATTTAAAATCAATTGCTTGGAAAACTTTCGCTTTTTAGCGACAGGGCATTGTCCCCACCCATATACCCAACCGCGCGGGGGGCGAAAAAGCGTCGTTTTTTCCCGACATAAGCCGGGGGTCCGCTAGGGACGGAATTTGGCAGGAAGTCGCAGTTACCGCCCAAACTGCTGTTTTTACGGCAATAGCTGCAGGGTGGCACGGTTGTTGTTAAGGACGCCCCCGAGTGTCCGTTCCCCTAAGCACCATCAGAGAAGGAAAAGTAATGTTCAACAAGCCCGGCGTACTGAATCGCAACGACCCCACCCCGATGCCCGGCCGTGACGGAAGATCCGGAATCGGCAATGTCAATCCCGCCACTTCCGCCTCCAATCCCGGCTCAGTTTCCGGTGGCAAGAATGGGACCACCCCCGCTTCGTCCGCACCCTCCACCCCGGCCAAGGAAAGCACTAGTCCCACCAGCCACGAATCTTCCTCCGCCGCCACCTCCGCCAGCGAACACGGCGTCGAGGCGCGGCTCATCGTCGGCCCGGACGTCAAGCTGCGCGGCGCCGAGATTCTCGACTGCGACATGCTCGTCGTCGAAGGCCGCGTCGAAGCGACCATGGACAGCCGCGTCATCCGCATCTCCGAAAAGGGCTCGTTTGCCGGCAAGGTGAGCATCGATATCGCCGAGATTCATGGCGTCTTCGAAGGCGAGCTGACCGCGCGGTCGCAACTGACCATCCACTCGACCGGCCGCGTCAAGGGCAAGATCCGCTACGGCAAGCTGATCATCGACGAAGGCGGCGAACTTTGCGGGGAAATCAGCGCCCTCTCCGGCGACAACGCTTCCGACAGTCGCCCGCGCATCGAGCCCGTGCCCCTGAGCGCCGCCGGCTAGAGTTTTTGATCACCTTAAAGCCCATATTCGACGATGTTCCAAAGTACTGTCCAGGCGACCAGCCTGAAATCGCCGCCTGCCGGCGCCTTTATTTTTGATTCATCCCGCTTCTGTCCCACCCGGGAAACGTCGAAGCGGATACGCGAAAATGTTTTTTACTTCGAGGGCTTCGACATTCGACCGGCAACCACGTCAGCGCAGTTCGACGCCGCCAGCATGCTGGTGCGCCGGATGTACGCCTGGCGCGGTTATCGGACCGACGCCATTCCCGATTCCCCGGCGCACGCGGATCAAGTGATCCTCGGCGCCTGGCAGGGAAGCACCGCCCTGGCGACGCTGACGCTGAATATGGATTCGCCGCGCGGGCTGTGTTGCGATGAGCTCTACGGCACGGAAATCAATGGTTTCCGCGAGCAAGGGCGGGTCATCTGCGAGGTTTCGCGCCTCGCCATCGACCCGGAATCAAGTTCGCGCTACATGCTGAAGGCGCTGTTCCGGACGGCGCAGGAATACACCCGGGACATCCTTGGCGGCACCGATGCCGTTATCGAGGTCAATCCCCGCCACGCCAAGTATTACTGGCGCGAGTTCGGGTTTTCCCAGATCGGCCAGCTCCGGCGCTGCCCCAGGGTCGACGCCCCGGGCGTGCTGCTGCATCAGGAAATCGCCCTCATGACGCCCGCCCGGGCATCGGCGGCGGCGATGAGCGCAATGACGGAAAAACCCCGCCTCTCCGCTTAAGCGCATCCTCGACGGGCGGACTGCGCCCAAGAGGAAGTTTTACTTGGCGGCCTGCAGGTGGGGCCGCATCACCTCGGCCACCCAGGCCATGAAGACCTGCACCCGCCGGGGCAACTGGCGGCGGCTGGCGTAAAGCAGGCTGACCGGCATGGGCGCTGCCCGCCACTGCGGCAGGAGATCGACGAGGACGCCGTCGGCCACATGCTGTCGAACGGCGGCCTCGGGCACCTGAATAATGCCCAGCCCGGCGAGGCACGCCGCCAGGTAAGCGTCGGAATTATTGACCACCAGGCTGCCGGGCATGGCGACGCACCGCGTCTCGCCGGCGGCATCGACATACTCGAATCCAGCCGAACGCCCGCCCAGGATGGAGACGTAATGCACCAACCGGTGCGCGGGGAGGTCGTCGAGGCCGGTGGGCAATCCCAAACGCTCCACGTATTCCCGGCTGGCGCAATTGATCAGCGGGTAATACCCCAACGGCCGCGCCACCAGGCTCGAGTCGGCCAGCGCGCCGACACGCAACACGCAGTCGAAACCCTCGCGCACGAGGTCGACGCGGCGGTCAGTGCTGCTCACCTCGATTTCCAGCCGGGGATGGCGCCGCAGGAATTCCGGCAACGCCGGGATGATTGTGGTTTTGGCCGTGCCGCTGGGCATGTCGACCCGTAGCCGCCCGGCGAGATCGGCATCGCCGGCGAAAAACATTCCCTTCAGCTCATCCAGGTCGGCCAGCAAATCCTTGCAGCGCTCGTAGAACGCCTGTCCGTCCTGCGTCATCGCCACCTTGCGGGTGGTGCGGTGCAGGAGGCGGACACCGAGTTCGCTTTCGAGCTTTTGCACCGCCAGCGAAACGCTGGCCTTGGGTTGCCCCAGGCTTTGCGCTGCCTGCGTGAAGCTCGACAGTTCGGCGACGCGAACGAAGATGCGCATGGCACTGCCTTGATCCATTCCGACCTCTTTTATTGTCCAACTTTGGATAACAGTCTAAGCAGATTTAGCCAGTTTATCCACCGCTATTCGACCACTAGACTTGCGTTCATGGTCGGGACGATTCCCGGCTACCAACATAAAGTGAAAGGTAACCCCAATGAACGGAAAAATCGCCATCATCACCGGCGCCAGCCGCGGGCTGGGCCGCAACACCGCGCTGAAGCTGGCCGCGCGCGGCGTCGACGTCATCCTCACCTATCGCAGCGACCGCGCCCAGGCAGAAAGCGCCGTGGCTGAAATCGAAAGTCTGGGCGCCAAGGCCGCCGCGCTGCCACTCGATGTCGGCCAGCCGGGGGTCGGCGCGGCCTTCGCCGAGCAAGTGAAAGCCCTTTTGCAATCGCGCTGGCGGCGGGACAACTTCGATTTCCTCGTCAATAACGCCGGCATCGGCATCCACGCGCCGCTGGCCGAGACGACGGAAGCGCAGTTCGACGAGCTCCTGAACATCCACTTCAAGGGCGCGTTCTTCCTCACCCAGGCGCTGCTGCCGCTGATGGCGGATGGCGGACGCATCGTCAATATCTCGACCGGCCTCACCCGCTTCGCCCTTCCCGGCTACGGCATTTATGCGGCGATGAAGGGCGCGGTCGAGGTGCTGACCCGCTATCTGGCGAAGGAACTGGGCGCGCGCGGCATCGCCGTCAATACCGTGGCGCCCGGCGCCATCGCCACCGATTTCGGCGGCGGCGCGGTGCGCGACAACCCGGGGATCAACGCCTTTGTCGCTTCGCAAACGGCACTGGGACGCGTGGGCGTGCCGGACGACATCGGCGGCGTCATCGCCGCCCTGCTCTCCGAGGACAACCGCTGGGTCAACGCCCAGCGTATCGAGGCGTCGGGCGGGATGTTCGTCTGAACGACCGCTAGCGGCGGCGACGGCGAGCAGGAGGTGCGGCGGCTGCCGGTTCAGCTCGCCGTCAGCCGCATCAAAGTCTTCAGGAGCCAGGTGGCCGCCGCCATGAAGCCGACGCCGAGCACCCAGATCAGGATGAGCCAGCCGAAGCGGTTCCACCAGCCTTTGCGTTCCGGCGGTTCCTCGGTCGGCTCGGCCATCAGTGGTACCCCTCGCCGTGCTTCACCTTGCCGCGGAAGACCCAATAGCTCCAGGCGGTGTACATGAGGATGATGGGCAGAATGAAGAGGGCGCCGACCAAGGCGAAACCCAGGCTTTGCGGCGGCCCGGCCGCCTGCCAGATGGAAATGCCCGGCGGGATGACGTTGGGCCAAAGGCTGATGCCCAGGCCGCTGTAACCGAGGAAAACCAGCGCCAGGGTGAGCAGGAAGGGCGCCGTTTCCTCGCCCTCGCGCAGCGAACGCTGGAGCCAATAGACGGAGAGCGCCACCAGCACCGGCACCGGCGAGAACCAGAAGAGGTTGGGCAGGCTGAACCAGCGTTTGGCAATGTCCGGCTGGGCGACGGGCGTCCACAGGCTGACGCCGATGATGGCGGCGAGCAGCCCCCAGGTCAGCCGGGCGGTGAGCTTGCGCATGCGGGTTTGCAGTTCGCCTTCGGTCTTCATGATCAGCCAGGAACTGCCGAGCAGCGCATAGGCGACCAGTAGGCCCAGGCCGGTGAAGAGCGAAAAGGGCGAGATCCAATCGAGATCACCGCCGGCGAAGGCGCCGTCCCGCACCATCAGCCCTTGGACGAAACCGCCCAGGGTCACGCCCTGGAAAAAGGTCGCGACATAGGAGCCGCCGGCAAAGGCCTTGTCCCAGAAGTGGCGCCGCTCATCCGAGGCCTTGAAGCGGAATTCGAAGGCAACGCCGCGGAAGATGAGGCCGATGAGCATGAAGATGAGCGGCAAATAAAAGGCGCTGAGGATCACCGAGTAGGCGAGCGGAAAGGCGGCGAGCAACCCGGCGCCGCCCAGCACCAACCAGGTCTCGTTGCCGTCCCAGACCGGCGCCACGGTGTTCATCATGACATCGCGGTCATCCTTCGCCGGGGCAAAGGGAAAGAGCAGGCCGATCCCCAGGTCGAATCCGTCCATGACCACGTACATCATGATGCCGAAAAGGATGATGACGGCCCACACGAGCGGCAGATCGATTCCCATGCTCAGCCCTCCTCTGGCCGTTGCGCCGCGGCGTTATCGCCCGCGGCGGAAAGCGGCCGCATCTGCTGGCGCTGCTGCCCTGGCCCGCCCGGGCTGGGCAAGGCACCTTCGTGCGGCACCGGCCCCTTGACGATGAGGCGCAGGATATAAGCCGTACCAGCGCCGAAGACGGCGAAATAGACGATCACGAACAACGCGAGCGTCACCCCCAGTTGCCCGGCGCCATGCGCGGAGACGGCATCCGCCGTGCGCATGAGGCCATAGATGATCCAGGGCTGGCGACCGATTTCCGTGGTGAACCAGCCGGCCAGCATGGCAACCAGCCCGGCCGGCCCCATCGCCAAAGCCCAGCGCAGGAAGGGTCGCGACTCGAAAATGCGGCCGCGCCAGGCCAGCCAGGCGCCGACGAGGCCGAGGCCGATCATGAGAAAGCCGAGTCCGACCATGACGCGGAAGGTCCAGAAGACGATAGCCGAGTTGGGACGGTCCTCCGGCGGAAAATCCTTGAGGGCGGGAAACTGGCCATCGGCCTTGTGCGTCAGCAGCAGGCTGCCGAGTTTGGGGATGCCTACGGCGTACTTGGTCTCCTCCGCCGCCATGTCCGGCAGACCGAACAGCAGCAGCGGAATGCTTTCGCCCGGTTTGTTCTCCC
This sequence comes from Rhodocyclaceae bacterium, assembly GCA_027492775.1. Taxonomy (GTDB): domain Bacteria; phylum Pseudomonadota; class Gammaproteobacteria; order Burkholderiales; family Rhodocyclaceae; genus UBA1934. The sequence continues at coordinate 5,383 of JAPUEC010000245.1, read as the reverse complement.
AATGCCCCTCCATCGCCGCCAACTTTGCCGGCTGGTGCTTGAGCGTGTTAAGGCCGTGGAAATCGCCCACCACCGCCTGCAGCGGCGCCGCGGCGGCCACCATCAGCACTGCCATGACCAGCATCTTCTTCACCGGCGCATTGTCGCGACGACGCAGCAAATGCCAGGCGGCGCTCGCGCCGACCACCAGCGCGGTGGCGAGGAAGGCGGCGATGACCATGTGGGTCAGGCGATAGGGGAAGGACGGATTGAGGATGACCTGCAGCCAGTCCATCGGCACGACGCGGCCGTCGATGATGGCGTGGCCTTGCGGCGTGTGCATCCAACTATTGGAAGCGATGATCCAGGTGGTGGAAATGAGCGTGCCGATCGCCACCATCACCGTCGACAGGAAGTGCAGGCCGGGGCCGACGCGATTCCAGCCAAAGAGCATGACGCCGAGAAAACCGGCTTCCAGAAAGAAGGCGGTCAATACCTCGTAGGCCAGCAATGGGCCGGTGATGCCGCCGGCGAAACGCGAAAATTCGCTCCAGTTGGTGCCGAACTGGTAGGCCATGACGATGCCGGAAACCACGCCCATGGCGAAGGCCACGGCAAAAATCTTCAGCCAGAAATGATAGAGGTCGCGATAGACCTCCTGGCGCGTGTACAGCCACGCGCCTTCGAGCACGGCGAGGTAGCTGGCGAGGCCGATGGTCAGCGCCGGGAAAATGATGTGGAAGGAAATGGTGAATCCGAACTGGATTCGAGCCAGGAGCAGCGCGTCGAAATCAGGCATGAAATCCGGTGCTTTCTTAAAAGGCGATAAGCCGCGAAGCGCCCCTTGCGTCGACGCGCATGGCCTGGGACGCGAGGCAGCGCTGTCTTCTTTTATCTTTCCCCTACTTATGAAGAGGCCATTGTTCCGCAAAAAGTTCCGCTTGTCGGCGCTCACATCGGCGTGCGCGACAGCACTGGGGACTGATTTGCCCCCACAGCCGGTGTAGCACCAATCCCCGGGCGGGCGCCGCAACAACACCCCTCCATGCGATTGCGCGCTCTGTGCGATACAGCACCGATGCCATCTGAAATGCGCAGGTGTAATCGCTGCACAAGACGCGATCGAGGCCAATGTTCCCCTTGCCCCGCATGAACCTCGACCGAGGCACCGGCACCGCGATGCCGAACGCCCCCGCCTATTTATCCAACTTGTTTGAGGAGACTGCAGATGAAATCGTTTTTTTCCAGGGCGTGCCTTGCCCTATGCCTGGTGCTTCCATGCGTCGCCGCCCAGGCCCAACCCTCGGTACGCGAATACATGGCGAGCCGCTATCAGAAGCTCACGCCGGCTGAATTCCAGCGTCTCAAAGCCTTCGTCGGCTCGACCAGCTTGAAGCGCGCGACCTCCACCCGCGAAACCGGCGCCCAGGCCGACCTGGCCCGCTTCGGTAACGCCAACGCCATGGCCGTCTGGGGCGCCTACGAAAAAGTCGAGATTCCCGGCGCCGTCTGCAGCGACGGCTCACCCTACAAGATTTTCGTCATGCGCGCCAACACGCAGTACGACAAGCTGGTCGGCAACGACAAGCGGCTGACCATCGAATTCGAACCGGGCGGCGCATGTTGGGATTACCTCAGTTGCAGCGGCCAACTGGGCATGCTCGGCGCCGCCCATCCGGACGGCATCCCCGACAACTTCATGGACCTCAACGCCTATCTCGACCCGAACATTTCCGGCGGTAGCCCCAATGCGGTGCTGACGCCCATCATCATGAAGAACCATCCGGGCGGGCAAAGCGTCAAGACCGCATACTGGAACAAGGTCTTCCTCCCATACTGCACCGGCGACGTTTTCGCCGGCAACAAGGTGGCGACCTATGCCGATCCTTCCGGCTCGGGCAAGACCATCACTTATCGCCACGCCGGCGCCACCAACATGGAAAAGGTGATCGCCTGGCTGCAGCAGAACTTCAACCAGCCCAAGGAATTGCTCGTCTCCGGCGCCAGCGCCGGCGGCGCCGGCGCGCAAGTAAATTACCACTTCATCCGCAAGACGTTGAATCCCGAAAAGAGCACTCTCCTGAACGATTCCGGTCCGATCTTTCCGGCACCGGGTTACGGTAACCAATATCCCTTGCAGCAGAAGATTCGTGAGGCCTGGAATGTCGATTACGTCGTCGGCAAGCTGGATCAAGAGCGTCCGGGCAGCGGCATCCTGCGCGACTACGGCGCCATCGCCACCCTGCTCGCCGACGCTTGGCCGCAGGACAAGATCGCCATTTCCCTGTTCCGGCGCGACGGCATCTACTCGGCCTATTCCTATGCACGCTTCTACGGCCTCGACCCTTCGGTTCCGGCCGACAAGGAAAAGATGCTGACGCTTTGGGGCGAGGACCTGCGCAACCTGATGACGCAATACGCCTCGCGGCCGAACATGTCGTATTACATCCCCTACTACCGCAAGCTGATGGACAGCCATTGCGTCTCCATCGTCGAGTGGAATGGCACCGAGATCCAGGCGCAGGGTGTCAACATGGGGACGTTCGTCAATAGTCTGCTCAATGATGCGCGCACGGTCAGTCGCATCGAAGGCGATAATCCCTACGATGCCTATGTTCCGGGCTTCTTCAGCGAATTGATCAGTTTGACGCAGTAATCTTCCTGCGCCGGGGCGGCCTCACCCGCCTGGCAGGTGGAAGTTCAACCAGGGCCGGCCGGCTTATCGGTCGGCCCTTTTCGTTGATGCCATTTCGGCATTGGCGGCCCGCCATTCCTGCAAGGCCTGCCCCGCCTCCTCGAGCGTATGCAGGAGTTGAACCCCGTCCATTCCAGCCGTTCGCTTGACGCCGCCACCTCCGGCCCAGAGTTGCACCTCGGCCGGCAGCAGCGCGCGCACCTGCTGTAGCAAGGCCGGAATCTGGCGCGACGGAAAGGCCACCGAAAAGGACAGGGCGACAATATCGGCCCGGTGCGCATTCGCCGCCCGCCCGATCTCGAGCAGGGGCATCTGGGTGCCGAGCGGGATGCACTCCGCGCCTTCCAGGGCGAACAGCGCCTCGACCATGAGCAAGCCGAGGATGTGCTGCTCGTCCGGCATGCTGGTCAGCAGGATGCGCGGCCGGAATCCGCCGACGGGCAGGGCGGCGATGGCCTGGCGCAACAGGCGCTTGGTCAGTTCGGTGAACAGGTGCTCCTCGAAAACCTCGAAGACGCCATCCTCCCAGTATTCACCGACCTGCCGCGTCAGTGGTGCAACCGTGTCCTGGACAAAGTGCTGCAGCCCCTGCCGGCCCAGCCGCTGCTGCATCGCCTGTTGATAGCCGGCGGCGTCGTGCTGCTTGATCAGCGTCAACAGTTCGGCCAGTTCCTCTGACCTCGCGCCGTTATCAGCGGAACGCGCCATCGGGCGCCGTGGCGCCAGCTCCAGCAGTTCCTCTTGTGGCGTCCGCATCAGCTTTCCCGGGCGATGCCCTTGATCCATCAGGCGCTTGATCAGGCGCAGGCGCTCGAGCTGTTCGAACGGGTAGCAGCGTTCGCCGTTGCCATCGCGATCCGGCACGGGAAATCCATAGCGGCGTTCCCACATGCGCAGGAGGTCCTTGGAGATGCCGGTATCGCGTTCGACTGCTGCGATGTTGAAACTGGCCATGTTTATTTGTCCTATACAAATACTGAACAAAACGTTGACAAACGAGATTTTCACCTCTATCTTACGAACAAACGTGCAGTTTGTCTAGGACAAATACGCGACATTCAACGAAACACCTGTAGGGGGCCACATGATCCGAAAACAACGCATCGCCGTCGTCGGCGCCGGCATCTCCGGCCTGGCCAGCGCCTGGCTGCTTGGCCGCGAGCATCGCGTGACGCTGTTCGAAGCCGGCAAGTACCTGGGCGGCCACACCAACACGGTCGAGGTCACGCTCGAAGGTAGGACCCACCCGGTCGACACCGGCTTCCTGGTGTTCAATGAAAAGACCTACCCGAATCTGATCGCGATGTTCGCGCATCTGGGCGTCGACAGCGTCGAAACCGAAATGTCCTTCGCCGTCAGTCTGGAGAATCCCGACCTCGAATGGGCCGGCAGCAACCTGGCGACCGTGTTCGGCCAGAAGCGCAATCTGGTGCGCCCGCAGTTCTGGTCCATGCTTTCCGACATCCTGCGTTTCAATCGCGAAAGCACCGCCTGGCTGGCGACGCACCCCGACAATGCGCGCAGCCTGGGCGACTTCCTGGCAGAGGGCGCTTACTCGCAAGCCTTCTCGGATTGGTATCTGCTGCCGATGGCGGCCGCCATCTGGTCCTGCCCGACCGGCCAGATGCGCGCCATGCCGCTCGCCACCTTCATCCGCTTCTGCCAGAACCACGGCCTGCTGCAGGTCTTCGACCGCCCCATGTGGCGCACGGTCAAGGGCGGCGGGCGCGAATACGTGCGCAAGATCGCCGCGCAACTCGACGACATCCGCCTTGCCTGCCCGGTGCATGCCGTCAGCCGCGACGGCGACCGCCTGCGCGTCGTCCATGCCAACGGCGCCGAGCATTTCGACCAGGTGGTGATGGCCTGCCACAGCGACCAGGCGCTGGCGATTCTCGGCGCCACGGCCAGCATGGGTCAGCGCGAAGTGCTTGCCGCCGTGCGCTACGAGCCAAACCGCGCCGTCCTGCATACCGATCGCGCCCTGCTGCCGCGCAACGAGAAGCTGTGGTCGGCCTGGAATTACTTTGCCGGCAGCGGCCAGCCGGGCGAGCAGCCGGTCGGCGTCTCCTATCTAATCAATCGCCTCCAGCCCCTGCCCTTCAAGACGCCAGTGGTCGTCACCCTCAACCCGGCGCGCGAGCCGGAGGCCGGCAAGGTCATCGCCGAATTCGACTACGCCCATCCCATCTTCGACGCCGCCGCCATCGCCGCCCAGGGCAAGCTGCCGCAAGTGCAGGGCGAGAACGGCATCTGGCTGGCCGGGGCCTGGGGCAGCTACGGCTTCCATGAGGACGGCCTCAAATCCGCCCTGCGCGTCGCCAATGGCCTGGGCGTACAGGCGCCATGGCAGGATGCGCCGACTTCGGCCGCCACGCCCGACGTCGCCCTGGCGGAGGCCTGAAATGGGCGCCGCGCCGCGACTCTTCCTCGGCCAGGTCATGCACCGGCGGCTGCGCCCGGCGGTGAATGCCTTCGTCTACCCGGTGTTCTATGTGCAATTGCCGGTCCGGGCGCTGGAAGCCGCCGCGCGGTCCGTTTTCTCGATCGACCGCTTCAACCTCCTGAGCTTCCACCGCAAGGACCACGGGCCGCGCGACGGCAGTCCGCTGCTGCCGTGGATTCAGTCGCTGCTGCATCGGCATGGCGTGGCCGACGATGGCGAAATCGTCCTGCAGACCTTCCCGCGCGTGCTCGGCTATGTTTTCA
>JAPUEC010000244.1 GCA_027492775.1 Rhodocyclaceae bacterium | reverse complement strand
CTGCGTCCGGCGCTCGTACTGTTGGCTTCGGGAGCCGCCGGCTATCAGGGCACGGCGCAACACGAGTTGGCGGCCGTCGTCGAGTTCATCCACACCGCCACCTTGCTGCACGATGACGTGGTCGACGAATCGGATCTGCGCCGCGGGCGAAAAACCGCAAATTCCGTCTTCGGCAACGCCGCCAGCGTTCTCGTCGGCGATTTCCTCTATTCCCGCGCCTTCCAGATGATGGTGGAAGTGAACGACATGCGCGTCATGCGGGTTCTGGCGGATGCCACCAACGTCATTGCCGAAGGCGAAGTCCTGCAGTTGATGAACTGCCACGACGCCGATGTCGATGAAGAGCGCTATCTGCGGGTCATCCGGTTCAAGACCGCCAAGCTTTTCGAAGCCGCGGCGCGCCTGGGCGGCATCCTCGGCGGCCTCGATATGGCCGGGGAAGACGCCCTGGCGGCCTATGGCATGCATCTCGGCACCGCCTTCCAGATTGTCGATGACGTGCTCGATTATTCCGGCGAGGAGGTCGAGACCGGCAAGCATCTGGGCGACGATCTCGCCGAAGGCAAGCCGACCTTGCCGCTCATCTATGTCATGCAAAAAGGAACGCCGCAGCAGGCCGGTGTCGTGCGCGGTGCCATTGAAAACGGCGGTCGCGATCAATTCGCCGAGGTCTTGGCCGCAGTCCGCAGCACCGGCGCGCTGCAGCATGCGCTGAATTGCGCCATCCGTGAATCGGAACTGGCCAGAGCGGCAATTTCAGGCCTTCCGGATACCAATTACAAAAAAGCTCTGATACAATTGTCAGTCTTTGCTGTTGAGCGAAATCATTAATTTCGCGAGACCTTCGGAGTGTAGCTCAGCCCGGTAGAGCACTGCGTTCGGGACGCAGGGGTCGCATGTTCGAATCATGTCACTCCGACCAAAAAATCCCCTGAATAAACCGCCGCTCAGGCGGTTTTTTTATGGCTGCTCGGCTTGCAGCGCCACAGCAAATTGTCTTTTTTCAGCCGCGGTCAGTTGCTTGATCCGCCACTCGGCTTTCGCCGCCGACGAGCGGTCGAGGTGCGCTTCGAAGCCCAGCGATCGGGCAGGCGGACCGAACGCATGTAGCGGGCGTCTTTGCCATTTTGATGCGCCGCGACTCTCGTCTCCACGTCGACCGTGATGCCGGTGGCAATGCTGCCGTCGGTGCATTCGATCAGGGAGAGAAACAGGCTACCCCTGCTCATCTGGCCATGAGCGCGAATAAAGCCTGCTCCAACCCGCCGGCGACGATGGTGCCGGGAATGCCCAGCATTAGATTGACCGGCATCCCGAAATCTTCAACCAGCCATCCGTCGCTGTCCACGCAGCCGTTCTCGTTCATGACGGCGCCAATTTCCGGCCGATCGGTTATTTTTTCGACCAGCGTTCGCGTGTCCGCGAGATATCCGACCACCGGCTTTCCCAGCGCCACGGCATAGCCGATTTCGAAGCAAGTTCCGGAATCGGGTTCGAAGCCGCGAAAAGGGTTGAGGTTGGCAACGAGCGCGTCGGCGGATCGGATCAGGGCGATGTTGGCGGCGTAGATTCCGCTGGCCGTCGTTTCTCCACTATCCAGTGGGAGCAGCGCTTCCTGGCCGTGGCGAGCGAGCAGGGCAGAGGCATCGTCCGCCCACTTTCGAGCGTCGGGGCGAAATACATCGGGACCGGCAAGATAGATACGAATAGGAACCTCCTGACCAGTTGCACCAAATTTTCTTATCAGATCAAAACCGGCGAAAGTGAAAGCACGGCCGTAAGAGCGCGATCGCCAAAACCGATTCCCCTCAATACCCTCGTTCAAGAGATGGATAGGTATCTGGCTAATTTTTGCGACATGGTAAGCAAGATTGATCTGGACAACAACGAAGGGCTTAAGCAGGCGGCTTGCTCGCCTTGGCCGGTCGCCTCGATTGCGGGGGCTTTGTGTTGTCTGTTGCGGGCGAACCGGAGATATCGGCTTTTTCCCAAACTGGAGCTTGCCGTATCGGGTGCCTCTATTGAGACTCCCTCGCTTGCCATCGGGAACCTAAGTCAGGCGCCGACGATCAATGCTCTATTCCTCGCGTGCCTGAATGGCGCGCCAGCATCCCTTCTCGCCCGATTCAAGGGTGCAGGCCAATGTAATCCCATGGTCTGCATGGCAACGGCCCCCATGATGGCAAGAGGCTCCACTTGGGAGGTCAGGCATGGCGCTTTGGGTCAATGCAATCTTTGGGCAGCCCATGACGGTGGAAATGGACCTCCTCGCCATCCTTCAGGGTGACCTGGGGCTCGGCGACCAGCTTGTCATTGTCGATCCCACCGTCGTGCAAATGACCTATTTTCAGAGCATCACCGGTTTCGCCCAGAACCGGCTCAGCGCTCTCATCAATACCGCCTTTCCGAACGAAATCGTCGTCACCGGGGTGGATAGCACCTATGGTTACCTGCAAGGACCCTTCTGGGTAAGCATCACCAAGACCGGCGGCGGCGTTACGGTGGTGAAGAAGAGCGGCCCTAATTGCAGCGGCAGTACGCCCCAGTACACCAACGAGCGCATCAACGTCGGCTGTGACACCAGCGAGTGCGGCGGCGACGGTTACTGGGTGCGCGACGGCACCAACAACAAGGTGGTCGAGCCGCGCACGGTCATCCTCTTCCATGAGCTGGCGCATGCCTTCCACTGGGCGAGCCGCAACACGACTTTCTGCGCCACAGGGGAGATCGAGGCTGTTGATGACGAGAACGGCATCAGAAAGCAGTTCTCCCTACCCCAGCGGAGTTTCAAGAACCTGCAGGGCGGATGCGGCGCGCCGGCGCCCTACAACCCCTGGGAAGGCATCGGCTGCTTCATTGTCACGGCCGTGACCGGTTCTCCGCGCTCCCTCCAGGTCCTCGAATTCCATCGCATCCGGGATGGCCTGTTGCGCCCCACGCGTTTGGGGCGAAAGCTTTTCGATGCGTTGTTCGCCGAGTACTACCAATGCGCGCCGCGCATCGTCGCGGACATGCAGCGGGCGCCGGAACTCAAGCTGCTGATGACGCAACTGGTCGTCGAGCCGTTGCTGGATGTGCTGTTGCTGACCGAGCGCCACGTCCGCCAGGACCTGCGTTGCGGTGCCCTGGATGCCGAGGTCGATCAGCTGTTCGATCAGGCCAGGATCCGATTGGCCGAGCTCGACGTCGCGCCTGACGCCCTTAAAGGCCTGGTCGACCAGGTTTTCGAGTTCGAGGCTCGATTGCAGGGCAAGCTTGATTCTGGCCAATCGCCGGCGCCGATCATGGGGTGGCTGCCCGAGACGGTCTTCCCCTATCTGGCGCAGATCGTTCCGGCCACGACGCCCGAGACCGCAGCCCTTGCTTGGGGTGTGGCGCAGCCTCTGGCGATCTACTGGGTGGCCATCGACCGCCTCTTCGACGGCGAGGAAGCTATCAGTTCTCTGCGCGACGGATTGGCAGACGCGATCGAAGACTGGCTCGCGCTGGCGCCGGTGGACTGGTGGCACTCTGATGGGGCACTGGCGGCGGACCTCCAGGCGCTGGGCGCAGCCGTGATGACAAGCCGTGATGTCCGACACCGGTTCGGCGCCAAGCTGCTTGCGCGTTGCCACGAAGAATTCTCCGTGGGACTTGTCGAGGCGCTGCATGCCGCGGATTTCATTATGTCCGGCAATGATGGCGAAGGAGGGCCTAATGCCTGAACTCGAAATCACCGATGTCCGGCTCTCAACGCCCCAGTTCGATGAACCGGATCTGGAAGCGGGCGAGCGGCGCGCTTGGACAGAAGTGGCGATCTCGGTGCGCAATCCTTCGCCGACCACCACTTATTACGTCCGGGCCGATCTTTGCGCCCTGCAGTACGACGAAAGGAGCGCCACCTTGAAGGCCGTCCTGGCGGAGCCGCCCCCCAACGAAAACATCCATGCCACTTTCCTGGTCCAGCCGCATTTCATGCCCGTCCTGCCCGGCACGACCGAGGTCATCCGCGACTGGATTCCAGTGCAGATGAAAGGCATCGACCTGAGTGGCGACGGGCCGGCCAGCGTGCGGACCATCGACATCTCCGGCGTGCGGCAGGTCGAGGTCAGCCTCGCCCACGACACCACGCCGTTCCGACCCGTCCATACCGACCCCCGCCTGGAGATACAGAAGCAGCTTCATTCCTGGGGGAGTCGACTCGAACATGCCGCGGAGTGCTGTCTTCCCGCGGCCAGCGCCGGCGAACAGCCGCCAATACAAAGCAAGCGGTGTCCAGGTGGCGCCGGGCTCAATTCAGGAGATCAAGATGCCTTCACTGAGTGACGTATTCCACGAGCTGCAGAACGCCAATGGCCGCCTCGACACGCTGCACGCGGACCTCCAGCAGTTGTCCAACGAGTTGCAGACATTGCACAAGGACACCAACACCGGGTTCGCCAACACGGTCGGCACCCTGAATGCCGGCTTCACGGCGCTGACACAGGGCATGCAGGCGGTGATTTCGCTGCAAACCTTCACCAACGACGTGCTGCTTCATCATTCGAAACAGCACGACACCATGATCTGCATCCTCGAGCACATTTCCAACAACACCTGTCAGCTGGTGACGGAAGCCCATGTGCAGACCGGCTTGCAAAAATCGATCGAGAAAGGGGTGTCCGTGCAGACCGAGCTGCTCAAGTCCGCCAACCCCGAAGCGGCGCTGGAGTTGGAGCGCCTGGCAGCCCTGCGCAAGCAGGTCGAGGAATGTTGTCCGCCGAAGCAGGAGCCGCCGGCTTGCAGCTATCGGCCTTGCGAACAGTCCCGCTTCGAAGGCGAGCCGCCCAGGGTCAGCCCGCCGAACTTCGAGCCGGTCGTGCGCGAGCCGCGGCCGCCAGGCTGAGCGCCGGAGAAGCGGCCGTTAGCGTCAGGCCCGGAAACGAGCGGGGGTGACGGCGGCGAAGCGGAGGATGTTTTTGGAACGGCGGCCATCGGCAGAAACCGGCGTATGGCGCGGATCAATGCA
>JAPUEC010000243.1 GCA_027492775.1 Rhodocyclaceae bacterium | reverse complement strand
CGCTCCGGTTCGCCAGGCGATCATCGATAGCATGGGTATCAAGCCGCTCGCCCATGATTTCACGGCGCAGATGAATTCCCCTCAGGTCGTGCGCTTCATGTCCGTCACCGGCGGCTGAGCAAACTCCCTCCGCTAAAGTGCGGACACCGCATCCCGAGTTGCGGTTATCATATCGCCCTAGAAATGGCACGTCATTCGACAAAGTCATTCTCGCATTTGCCGCCAGCGCCGGATGGCGGACCAGGCGACACCATCGGCTTTCGATTCTGTTGGGGGGATCGTTCATGCAAAACCATCACATTTGGCTAATCGCCGGCATCGTACTGTGTACGGTCGAAATGCTTACAGGCACCTTCTTCATGCTCGTTCTTGGGGTCGCCGCTTTTGCCGGCGCCTTGGTCGGATGGAGCGGCCTTGATTTCTGGCTGCAAGTGGCCGCCGCATCGGCGGTAGGGGTCATCGGCGTCGGCTGGGTCCAGGGCCATCGGAAAAAAGCGCCGGCCAGACCACCGCTTTCGCTGGATATCGGTCAGCCCGTCACGTTTGAGCGCTGGGTCAGCCAACCCGAAGGCATGGGCCGTGTCTATTATCGCGGTTCGACCTGGGACGCCCGTATCGCCACTGCCTGCGATGCAGTTCCGGGCGCGATCCTTTATATCCAGGCCATCGATAACAACGTTCTCGAAGTATCGAATCAATTCCCGCAGGTCGCGGTCGCCAAGGAGGCAGCATGTTCCTGAAAATCGTCATTGTCATTGCACTGACCGTCGTCGTTTCTCTGCTTGACCCCATCCGCGCCTTCGCGCTGCCGTTTTTTGTGCTGGCGCTCGCCATCGTCTTCGTCATCGAAAGCGTGCGCGTGGTGCCCCAGCAAAACGCCTGGGTGGTCGAGCGGCTTGGAAAGTTTCACGCCGTGCTCGTCCCTGGCCTGAATGTCATCGTGCCCTTCTTCGACCGCGTCGCCTACAAGCACTCGCTGAAGGAAGTGCCGCTCGACGTTCCCGAGCAGGTCTGCATCAGCCGTGACAATACGCAGCTCGCGGTCGACGGCATCCTTTATTACCAAGTCACGGACCCGCAGCGGGCGTCCTACGGCTCCTCCAATTACATCGCCGCGATCTCGCAATTGGCGCAAACCACGTTGCGCAGCGCCATCGGCAAAATGGAATTGGACAAAACCTTTGAGAGCCGCGATGAGGTCAATCGCCAGGTGGTGACGGCGCTCGACGAGGCCGGTTCGGCCTGGGGCGTGAAGGTCCTGCGCTACGAGATCAAGAACATCACGCCGCCGGAGGCGATCCTGCGCGCGATGCAGGCGCAGATCACGGCGGAACGCGAAAAGCGGGCGCTGATCGCCAAATCCGAAGGCGCCAAGCAGCAGGAGATCAATATCGCCGAAGGCGAAAAACAAGCCGCCATCCTCAAGTCGGAAGGCGCCATGCAGGCGCTGATCAACAAGGCGGAAGGCGAATCCAAATCCATCCGTATGATTGCTGAAGCGACGGCTGCGGCGGTGGAAGCAGTCGGCACCGCCATCGGCAAGGATGGGGGACGCGACGCGGCCAACCTCAAGGTGGCCGAGCAGTATGTCAATGCCTTCGGCAACCTGGCCAAGACCAGCAATACGTTGGTGGTGCCCTCCAACGTTTCGGATGTCGCGACTCTGGTCACCACGGCCATGACCGTGCTGGATCGAACCCGCGCAGCGGCGCCCAAGCCCGATCCCAAGGCGGTTTAATTCCCAATAAAAAACGCCGGCTCAAACGCCGGCGTTTTTCATTCTGCCACTGGCACCGACGGTCGTCGGCACCGTAATTCCATCAAGCCAAAGGTTCGGCGCGGGCCGCCCGCTTGCGCTCGTTCTCATCCAGATAACGCTTGCGGATGCGGATGCTCTTGGGCGTGATTTCAACGAGTTCGTCGTCAGCGATGAATTCGATGGCCGATTCAAGCGTCAGTTGAATCGGGGAGATCAGGCGCACCGCCTCGTCCGTGCCGGAAGCGCGAACGTTGGTCAATTGCTTGCCCTTGATAGGATTGACCACGAGGTCGTTGTCACGGGTATGGATACCGATGATCATGCCTTCGTACAGCTTGTCGCCGGGGCTGACGAACATGCGGCCGCGATCCTGCAGCTTCCACAGCGCGTAGGCAACCGCTTCACCGTTTTCCTGCGAAATCAGCACGCCGTTGCGCCGTTCGGCAACGCCGCCTTCCTTGATCGGACTGTATTCGTCGAACACGTGGCTCATGAGGCCGGTGCCGCGCGTCAGGTTCATGAATTCGCCCTGGAAGCCGATCAGGCCGCGCGCCGGAATCCGGTATTCGATACGCACGCGGCCGCGGCCGTCCGGCACCATGTCCTGCATGTCGCCGCGGCGCAGCCCCAAGGATTCCATCACACCGCCCTGGTGCACTTCCTCGACGTCCACCGTCAGCATTTCGAACGGCTCGCATTCGACGCCGTTGATCATTTTGTTCACCACGCGCGGACGGCCCACGGCCATTTCGTAACCTTCACGGCGCATGTTCTCGAGGAGGATGGATAAATGTAGTTCGCCACGGCCGGCGACGTCGAAGATTTCGGCATCCTTGGTATCTTCCACCCGCAAGGCCATATTGGTCAGCAATTCCTTGTGCAGACGGTCCCGAATCTGGCGGCTGGTGACGAATTTGCCTTCGGTGCCGGCAAGCGGCGAGGTATTGACCATGAATTGCATGGACAAGGTCGGCTCGTCGATCTTGAGCAGCGGCAATGCTTCTGGAAACTCCGGATCGGCAATGGTGGCGCCGAGAACGAGGTCCTCGATACCGGTGATCTGGACGATATCGCCAGCCAGCCCTTCTTCCATCTCGACCTTGTTGAGCCCCTGGAAGCCAAAAACCTGATTGACTTTGGCCTTGATCGGCGTGCGTTCGTGCGCCGCCATTTCTTCCTCGGTGCCGAACAGGACCAGCACCTGTTGCCCGGTCTTGATGCGGCCACGCTTGATCAGCCCGACACCGATACGGCCGATGTAGCTGGAGTAATCGAGGGCGGAAATCTGCAGTTGCAGCGGCTGATCGACTTCCGCTTCCGGCGCCGGTGCCGGCACGTGCGCCAGGATGGTTTCGAACAGCGGTTTCATGTCCTCGCGCGGCGCATCCAGTTCCAAGGACGCCCAGCCATTGAGGCCCGACGCATAGACGATGGGGAAATCGAGCTGCTCGTCGGTTGCATGCAATTTATCGAAGAGATCGAAGGTCAGGTCGATCGCCTGATTGGGCGTGGCGCCATCGCGATCCACCTTGTTGACCACGACGATCGGCTTCAGTCCCAGCGCCAGCGCCTTCTTGGTGACGAAACGCGTTTGCGGCATCGGCCCTTCCACCGCATCGACCAGCAGCACGACGCCGTCGACCATGCCCAGCACGCGCTCGACTTCACCGCCGAAGTCCGCGTGTCCCGGCGTATCGACGATGTTGATATGGATTCCCTTGTAATCCACGGCCGTGTTCTTGGCCAGGATGGTGATGCCGCGCTCCCGCTCGAGATCGTTGGAGTCCATCACCCGCTCGGCAACCTGCTGATTCTCACGGAACGTGCCGGACTGGCGCAGGAGCTGGTCAACCAGCGTGGTTTTGCCGTGATCGACGTGAGCGATGATGGCGATGTTGCGGATGGGACGAGCGGACATGGATTTACCAACAAGGACGGATGAAAGGCATGCAACCCGTTGGGCCGCATGAAAAATGAGGGGCGGATGTTAGCACATTTGCCCCCGATGACCCACTGCCATCGGGCAAGGCGGCAGCCGGAACAAGCAACCGCCTGCCACTCGACCCGCTGAGATGGGTCTCGGCATCAATTTTTTCGAATCACACCGCAAGCGATGCGCTTGCCGGAATTGCCGGCGGGCTGCGACCGATAATCGTCCGGATCGGCGTGGATCACCACCGCCCGCCCCAAGACATTGCCCGTATCGCCATGCAGGCGCATGTCCGGCAAGACGGTCGAATAATGGGCGTTTCCCGCTGCATTGGCGGGCAGATTTGGCATGTCGCCGACGTGGTGCTCTGCGGTGATCCGGCCATGCGCCTTGCCATGCGGGTTGTAATGCCCCTTGGCACTGCTCGCATCCGGAGCGCTGCAATCGCCGACTTCATGCACATGGAAGCCATGTTCGCCCGGCGTCAAACCTGAAACCCGAATATCGGCGCGAAGGCCCGCACTGGTCTCGGTGAAAAGCACCACGCCGCTCGCCGTGCCGCCGGAGGCAGCGGACAGATCGGCGCGCGCGTGGATCGGCGCCGGAGGCGTGGAAGCACAGGCGGAAAGCAGGGCTGCCATGGACATCACTATTGGGAACGACATGGAATTTTTCATTTTGATTTTCCTTTCTCGATTGGGAACGGGTTGCGCCCAAGGTCACGGCGCCAACACGGCTGCTAGCTTTCTGGGATAATCCGGACTCTTTTTCGTTCCGCCCAATGCGACCGTGAATCCGCACCTTTCCCAGCTTCAGGCCTATCCCTTCGAACGCTTGCGCCAGCTTTTCGATGGCGTTCAAGCCCCGGCGGACAAGTACCGCGAAATCAAGCTCTCCATCGGCGAACCGCAGCATCCGACGCCCGCTTTCATCAAGGAAACCCTGACGGCCGGCCTGAGCGGATTGGCGAATTACCCGACCACAGCCGGCGTGCCGGCGTTGCGCCAGACCATCGCCCAATGGCTGGCCCGGCGCTACGAGGTCGCGCTCGACGCCGAGACCGAAGTCCTGCCAGTCAACGGCTCGCGCGAGGCACTCTTCGCCTTCGCCCAGGCGGTGATCGACCCAAATAAGGGCTACGTTCCGCTAGTCGCCAGCCCCAATCCCTTCTATCAGATCTACGAAGGCGCCGCCTATCTCGCCGACGCCGAGCCGCGCTTCCTTAACATGCTGCCGGAGAACGGCTTCGCGCTCGATCTCGATTCGCTCTCGCCGGAGGAATGGGCACGGGTGCAACT
>JAPUEC010000242.1 GCA_027492775.1 Rhodocyclaceae bacterium | reverse complement strand
GTCAGCATGCCGAGCGCCAGAATATCGACTTTCATCAGGCCGAGCGCATCGATGTCGTCCTTGTCCCACTCGATGAAGCTGCGTTTGTCCATCGCCGCGTTGCCGATGGGGCAGATTTCGTCGAGGCGCCCGCGCGACAAAACAAAGCCGCCGACATGCTGAGAGAGATGGCGCGGAAAACCGAGCAATCGCGTCGCAAAGGATATGGCCCGCGCGATGGTCGGATTGCGCGGATCGAACCCCGTCTCGCGCACGCGGCGATCGGGAATGTCATGTCCCCAGCTTCCCCATTGTGAACTAGCGAGCGCCGCCGTCACGTCCTCGCTCAGTCCGAAAACCTTGCCGACGTCGCGGATCGCGCTGCGCGGCCGGTAGCTGATGATCGTCGCGACAAGGCCGGCGCGGTCGCGTCCGTATTTGTCGTAGATGTACTGGATGACTTCCTCGCGCCGCTCGTGCTCGAAATCGACGTCGATGTCCGGCGGCTCGCCACGCTCCCTGGATATGAAGCGCTCGAAGAGGAGATTGGAGCGCTCCGGATTCACTTCGGTAATGCCCAGGCAGTAGCACACCACCGAATTGGCCGCCGAGCCGCGTCCCTGGCAAAGGATTTTCTGCCCGCGGGCGAAGAGGACGATGTGATGCACCGTGAGGAAATACTGCTCGTACTTGAGCTCGGCGATCAGCGCCAATTCATGGTTGACCCGGGCGCGGATTTCTGGGCTGGCGCCCTGCGGGTAGCGTGTCTGCAATCCCTTCTCCACTTCCTGCCGTAGGAAGGCTGCCGGCGTCATGCCCGACGGAATGTCCTCATCAGGGTAGTGATAGCGAAGTTCATCCAGCGAGAAGACGCATTGTTCAGCGACCTTCATTGTTTCAGCCAGCAGTTGCGGCGGGTAGAGACGCGCCAGCCGCAGCCGCGTGCGCAGATGGCGCTCGCCATTGGGGAAAAGGGCGTGGCCGGCGGCGAAGACAGTGGTGTTGAGACGAATAGCGGTGAGGGTGTCCTGCAAGGCGCGGCGGCCGCGGAGGTGCATGTGGACATCGCCGGCGGCGAGGGCCGGCAGGCCGCTGGCTTCGGCCAATGCCAACCGTTCGGCGAGAAGCGCGGCGTCGTTCGGTCCGGCGTGCAGTTCGACGGCGAGCCAGCAACGGCCGGGGAAACGCGTCGCCAGCCAGCGTCCGTTCTCCGGCGTGGCGCCGGCGTGCGGCACCCAGAGCGCCAGGCATTCGGAAACCGCGCCGGTGGTGAAGTCGCCCAAGCTCTCCAGGTCGCCCGGCGTCAGGCGGTAGTTGCCTTTGTCGGCTCGCCGCCGGGCAAGGGTGATGAGGGCGGAAAGATTGCCGTAGCCAGCCATGTTGCGGGCTAGCAGGACCAGCTTCAGGCTCGGCCCGCATTCGGCATCGAGGCGGAATTCAGCACCGATGATAAGTGGCAGGCTGACTTCCTTGGCGGCTTGATGCGCCCGCACGACGCCAGCGAGCGAGCATTCATCGGTGATTGCCAGGGCGCGGTAGCCGAGCTTTTTGGCGCGAATAACCAGTTCTTCGGGCCGCGAAGCGCCGCGCAGGAAGGAAAAATTGGAACAACAGTGCAGTTCGGCATAGTCCGGCAGCCGCTCTTCGGATTTTGATGGAGTAGGTTTGGTGGAGTCGTTCATGCGAAAAAACCATGCAGGAACCAGCCGTCCCCATTGCGGAAGACCCAAAGCCATTCGGCGCGGGGTGAGCGGGCGACGAAATATTCGCGACGCACATCGCCGGTGGCGCCAGGTTCTTCGTCATCCCACCAGCCGCTCTCAATGCGCTCCGGTCCGGCCAGCAATTGCAGCGGCCCGCCGCGCTGCGGACGTCCATCCGTTTCGCGCAGCGGCTGCGGCTGGGACAGCAGCCAGAGCGGGCGCGGGCCGAGTGGCGAACCGGACTGGACGGGTGTTGCCGACAAGCGTTTTCGGCCGTTCGCCGGCACCGGCGCGACCAGCGCCGAGGCGTTTTCGGGCCGGTGATCGGCAACGAGGGCAAGGCTGCGGACCTGGCTTTCGCCCAGGCGTGCTTGCAGACGCTCGATCAGCGCCGTGACCGAATCATCGGCCGCACCGGCTTCATTGCCCGGTCGGCCCGCCGTGAACAGGTTTCCGGCGCGTCCCGCCAGTGGAATCGGTTCGTCCGCCCGCAACCGGATGGCTTCCACCGCGGCCGGCAACTCGAGGCGTTGCAGACGCTCCATGAGCACCCGGCCGATGCGTTCCGGGTCGCGCGTGGCGCCGGTGAAGCCAAGAACAAGCTCGGTGACGGGACGCGCTTGGGCGCCCCGTTCGTGCTCCAGTTCGAGCACGCACCGGCCGATGCCCTGGCCGCGCGCCGCCAGCCAGCCGCAGAGCGCCATCACCAGCCGGTTGCCGGCAAAGCCGAGGGCCATGGCGTTCTCGACCCGTGCTTGCAATTCCAGGCGCTGGACGAAGCGCTCGGGAAAGACAAAACGCGGGCGTGGATCGGGTAGTTCGCCCAGTGCCCGTCTTAATTGGCTGGTGAAGTCAGACCCCAGGCGGCGGGCGAGGCCGGCGCGCGGCAGGCGCAAGACATCGTCCAGGGTTTTGACGCCGAAGCCAACCAGTCGTGCCGCTTCCCGTTCGGAAAACGGCAGGGCGGCCAAGGGTAATCTAGCGAGGCGGTTTTGCAACTCGCCCGCCTCGGAGCAAGGCGCGCAATCCCCCGCCAGGGCAAGCCATTCGGCGCCTTGAGGCGTTGGCGCCAGCGCGGCACGCGGGACGAAACCTTGTTCGCGGCAACCGCTGATGGCGCGTTCGAACAAGGCTGGTATCCCCCCGAACAGGCGGAGTGATCCGGCAATTTCCAGCAACAGGGTTTGCGGAGGAAGGAGGCAGACTTCAGAAGTAAATCCGCCGGCCCAGCAGGCCAATCGGTTTAGTGCCGCCGCTTCGCGCTCGGTATCGCGTTCGTGAAAAGCGAGGTTCGGCAGAAGCGCCCAGGCCCCGGCCAGCCGCATTCCGGGCCGGATGCCAGCCGCGCTCGCTGCCGCATCGGCCACGACGATGCGTTCCTGGCTGACCACGGCACTAGGCTGAGGCGGGTTGCCGAGCGCTTCGAGCGACAGTTGCGGGAGATGAAGGGCAAGCCAGAGCATGGCGCGGACGGATGGGACGGGGAATGACCAGGGACAGCGGCTGGTTGCAGGGAAGGCCGCGCCGCTTGAGCAGGCGCACCTGGAGGTGTCCTCTCTCTCCCGCCAGAGCGAGGCGTAGTGGTGCCGGCGAGGATTGCTCGGCGCAGGCGGGGGGGCGAAATACGAAAAGCAGCGTCCGGCTGGCTTCAGCGGCCAACTGCAAGCGCCGCAAAAGGGAGGCGGTGGCGTCGGGCAACCAGGCGACCACGGCGCCGACGCCCTCGGTATCAAGCGCCCGTTCGCAGGCCCAGGCGGCATCCCGGCCGGCGCCGACCGTCAGCAGGCGTGACAGCGCCACACCGCCGGCATCGAGCGCCGGACCGTAGAGTGGGTAGGGCGGCGTGACGAAAATCAACCAGGCCAGTTCCTGGGCCGAAAGCCGGGCCAGGGCGGGCAACAGCAGACTTAGCTCGCCGACGCCGGTCTGGGTGGGTAGGATTTCGGTCAAGCCGCTCCGTGGCCAGCCGTTGCCCGGCAATTCACGATCCAGCTCCGGGAATCCCGTCGGGACCCCGGGCAGGGGGGCATGAGCGAGAGCGTCGCCACGCCAGATGTCGGGGCGTTGGAGGATTTCGGCCAGGGCAGGCATTTCGGCGCCTCTCGATAATTACTGTACAGATATACAGTTTATATCGTCGGCGCGAAAAGCAACATTGTTCCGCGAGTCATCGGGAAAAATGAATGGGAGAAGGGGAGTTCGCTCGTGCCTGCCCTGGGCGCGAGCAGGAATTTAGGGGAGTTCCTCGGCGTGCAGGAGGAAAACGAACTCGTCGCCGGCGCTGGTTTCCAGCCAAGTAAAAGGCAGGTTCGGATAAGCGGCTTCGAGCGCTTCGCGGTTATGGCCGATCTCGACCACCAGTAGACCGCCGGGGTTGAGATGCCGTTTAGCCTCGGAAAGGATGATGCGGGTGATGTCGAGGCCGTCCTCGCCGGAGCCCAGCGCCATCTCGGGCTCGTGGCGATATTCGGCCGGCAGCGTGGCCATCGATTCAGCGTTGACGTAAGGCGGGTTGGAAATGATCAGGTCGTAGCGCGCCTTGCCCAGGTTGGCGAAAAGGTCGGATTGCACCAGCCGGATACGGTCGGGCAATTCGTAGTCACTGACATTGCGTTCGGCGACGGCGAGAGCGTCGGTGGAGAGATCGACTGCGTCGACGCGGGCTTCGGGAAAGTACAGCGCGGCGAGAATGGCGAGGCAACCGGAACCGGTGCACAGGTCGAGTACGCTGTGCACGCCGTCGGGGTCGTCGCACCAGGGTGCGAGTTGTTCCTGCAGCAGTTCGGCGATGAAGGAGCGGGGCACGATGACGCGCTCGTCAACGTAGAAGCGATGCGGGCCGAGCCAGGCTTCCTTGGTCAGATAGGCGGCCGGAACACGCTCGCCGGCACGACGCTCGATGAGGTCGTGCACCATCTGGCACTCTTCAGGCAAGAGGCGGGCATCGAGAAAGGGTTCGAGGCGGTCGAGCGGTAAATGCAGGCTGTGCAGCAGCAGATAAACCGCCTCATCCCAGGCATTGTCGCTACCGTGGCCGAAGAAAAGCCCGGCGGCGTTGAAGCGGCTGACGGCGTAGCGCAGCAGGTCGCGCAGGGTGGCGAGTTCGGTGGTCATGGGGCGAGCAGCTTTTCCAGCAGGCGGCGGTAGATATTGGCGAGCTGGTCGATGGCCGCGACGTCGACATGCTCGTCGATCTTGTGGATGCTGGCATTGACCGGGCCGATTTCGAGCAGTTGCGGGCAGATGTCGGCGATGAAGCGGCCGTCGGAGGTGCCGCCGGTGGTCGAGAGTTCGGCCTCGACGCTGCATTCGGCACGGATGGCTTCG
>JAPUEC010000241.1 GCA_027492775.1 Rhodocyclaceae bacterium | reverse complement strand
AGCGGCGCGCGGGCCGCCAGCGCGGGCACTTATATCCTCTACGCCAGTCATGTCGCTGCCATGGCGCCGGGGACGAATCTCGGCGCGGCGACACCGGTGATGATCGGCGGCAGTGGCGCGCCGGCCAAGGATGAGCCGGTGGCGAAACCCGCCGAGCGGCCGGGGCAGGGCAAGGACGCGCCCGCCGGCGATGCCATGACGCGCAAGCAGGTGCATGACGCCGCGGCCTATATCCGCGGCCTGGCCGAGTTGCGCGGGCGCAATGCGGAATGGGCGGAGCGCGCCGTGCGCGAGGCGGTCAGCCTGTCGGCCCCCGAGGCGGTGAAGTTGAAGGTGGTCGACCTGGTCGCCGCCGATGTCGATGACCTGCTGGTCAAGATCGACGGCCGCACTGTCAAGATGGCCGATGGTGCCCTCAAGACACTGGAGACCAAAGGCGCGCAGGTGGTTGCGGTCGAGCCCGACTGGCGCGCCCGGATCCTTGCCATCATCGCCAATCCGGCCTTTGCCTACATCCTGATGCTGCTGGGGATGTATGGCCTCTTTTTCGAATTCTCCAGTCCGGGCTTCGGCCTACCGGGTATCGCCGGGGCGATTTGTCTCCTCCTGGCGCTGTTCGCCTTCCAGTTGCTGCCGGTCAGCTATGTCGGCCTCGCGCTGATCGGCCTCGGGCTGGCCTTCATGGTCGCCGAGGCGCTGCTTGGCAGTTACGGCATGCTCGCGGTCGGGGGCGTGGTCGCGTTCGTGCTGGGTTCCATCATGCTCATCGACACCGATGCGCCGGGCTACGGCATCCCCTGGCAGGTCATCCTCCCTTCGGCCATCGTTTCAGTCGCCTTCATGCTTTTCGTCGTCGGCGTCGCCCTGCGGGCCCGCAAGTTGCCCGTCAAGATGGGGCGTGACACCTTACTCGGGGCGACTGGTGTGGTCGAGCGCGGTGGCGATGCCGAAGCCTGGGCGAACATTCAGGGCGAAATCTGGCATGTGCGAAGCGCCGCGCCGCTGGCAAGAGGAACTCGGGTGCGGGTGATTGCCGTGACCGGCCTCCTGCTCAAGGTCGAAGCTTTGGACGGCGTTCAAGCCGATAGCGGTTTAACCGTAAGCGGAGGTGTGTAATGGAAGGCGAAGTTTTAAGAATGTTCTGGGGTGGATTCGGCAAGCTGGGTTATCTCGTCGTTCTCATCATCATCGGCATGTTCCTGGTGTCAGCGGTGCGCATCCTGCGGGAATACGAGCGCGGCGTCGTCTTCACCCTCGGCCGTTTCTCCGGGGTCAAGGGTCCGGGGCTGATTCTCATCATTCCCGGCTTGCAGCAAATGGTGCGTACCGACCTGCGCACCGTCGTCCTCGATGTGCCCAGCCAGGACGTCATTTCGCGCGACAACGTCTCGGTCAAGGTCAATGCGGTGCTTTACTTCCGCATCATGGACCCCGCCAATTCTGTCCTCAAGGTCGAGGATTTCATGTCGGCCACCAGCCAACTCGCCCAGACCACGCTGCGGGCCGTGCTCGGCAAGCATGACCTGGATGACATGCTGGCCGAGCGCGAGAAGCTCAATGTCGACATCCAACAGGTCCTCGACGCCCAGACCGACGGTTGGGGCATCAAGGTCTCCAACGTCGAGATCAAGCACGTCGACTTGAATGAATCCATGGTGCGCGCCATCGCCAAGCAGGCGGAGGCGGAACGGGAACGGCGCGCCAAGGTGATCCACGCCGAGGGCGAATTGCAGGCTTCCGAGAAGCTGTTGCAGGCGGCGCAGATGTTGGCGCAGGAGCCGCAGGCGATGCAACTCCGCTACTTGCAGACCCTGAGCAATATCGCCGGCGACAAAAGCAACACCATTGTTTTCCCGGTTGCCGGCGATTTCTTCAACACCCTGCTGCATGGCAAGCGCGAAGGCTAGCCGATACCTCGGCTGCAGCCCGTTGCCGCGCATGACTGGCCGTTCCCCTGCCCAAATCGGGCAGGCTGGTGGCGTTCGGCGTACCGGCGCGTAAGAATCCGTAACGGCCGCTGACCCGACATTGCGTTTGCGCTGGGCGGCATTAAACTGCGCTCCATGCATGAGGAATGGACAGATGAGCGCTTGATGCTGGCCTATCGCGATGGCGATGCGGCGGCGTTCGAACGCCTTTACGCCCGCTACCGCGTGCGGCTGCACCGCCACTTGGCCAACCAATGCGGCGATCTCAGGTTGGCGGAAGAGCTCTACCAGGATATCTGGATGAAAGTGATCGCCGCCCGGACCGATTACGAGCCCTTGGCCAAGTTTTCCACCTGGATTTTCCGCATCGCCCATCATCGCCTCATCGACCACTATCGCCGCCACGCTCGCGAGGTGGTCGCACGCTATGACGGCGAGGACGATCCGGATTTGCTGCCCGCATCGCCGCAACACAATCCCGCCTGCGTGGTCGAACACCGGGAAATCGCCGTGCGCCTATCCTCGGCCATTTCCAGCCTGCCCGAGCCGCAGCGCGAAGCCTTCCTCATGCAGGAAGAAGGCGGGCTGACGCTGGAGGAAATTGCCGCCGCGACCGCGGTCGGGCGGGAAACGGTGAAAAGCCGGCTGCGCTACGCCGTCGGTAAGCTGCGTCATTCCCTACAGGATTTGTTATGAACGAGCCCGAAGAACGGATCAGCGATCCGGCGCTCACCCGGATTTATCGCCAAGCCGGCGGCGGCGAGCCTTCGGCGACGCTCGATGCGGCTATTTTGGCAGCGGCGGCAAAAGGCGTTGCTGCCAAGCCGGTTCGTCGCACGCGCTGGTGGCAACGGCTGGCGGCGCCGGTAGCGCTCGCAGCGACGGTGGTCATGGCGGTGATGCTGTCGATGACGGTCGAGCGGCAGCCGCAGGAACCGGAAGCGCGCCCGCCTCGGGACGTTCCGGCCGAGCAGGCGCCGGCGCCGGTGGAATCGCGCGAGTTGCAAACGGCGCGCTCCGCCGCCAAGGCCGAGCGCGCTCCCAAGCCGCAGGGGAGGGTCGAGACCAGGAAGGCCGCGCCGGAAATCTCCCGTCCCTCTTTGCCGGAAGCGCCCGCCTCCATATCTGCCGCGGTCGGCGCCCCGCCGCCCGCCGCAGCCCCCGCGCCATCGTCCGCCGCACCCGCGCCGAGTCAACGCGAAGCCGCCACGGCGGATCGTTCGAACGATGCTGCGCCCGCCAGCAGCGCGGATCCCCGCCTTGAGCGCCGAAACATGGCGCCCGCAGCCGCCGCCTCCCGTCCGGCAGCGCCGGCAAAGCAGGCGATCCAGCCCGCCGAAGCGTGGATCGAGGAGATACGCGCCTTGCGCCGTGCGGGGAAACACGAGGAAGCCGCCCGCCGCCTCGGCGAGTTCCGCGCCGCTTACCCGGCTTACCTGCTACCCGACGATCTGCGCTGACATTGGGCGGTTGTTCGCGACCTGACGCCAGTCAGAGAGGCTGGGCGCACCGGATTGCGTAAGTGCAGCTTGGGAAGCGTATGCGGTCAACCCCGGGCTCGGCGCGATGCGCGCCGGTTCGATTGCCGGGGATTCGAGCCTTCGGATTGCAAAGGTTTACGCGTTCGGAATGCCGAGAGTTTCCGCCCGTAGTTTTCACCGATTACGCCGTGAGCTATCGGTCGGGGTGAGGTGCGGTGGCGCAGAGCGCCGTCGTGCGCCGTCAAAGGATCAGCAGGCCGATATACCAAGCGATTGCGGCGATGATGGCGCTGCAAGGGATGGTGAGAATCCACGCCCAGACAATGCCGCCGGCGACGCCCCAGCGCACGCGACGGGTGCCGCGTGTGGAACCGACACCGGCGATGGCGCCGGTGATGGTGTGCGTGGTCGACACCGGGATACCGAGCATGGTGGCCATGAAGAGGGTGATGGCGCCGCCCGAGTTCGCCGAGAAGCCGCGCGCCTGGTTGAGCTTGGTGATGCGGTTGCCCATGGTCTTGACGATGCGCCAGCCGCCGAACATCGTTCCCAATCCCATCGAGGTATAGCACGCCAGCACCACCCAGCCAGGGACATGGTCGTGGTTGGTCGACATGCCGGCGGCGATGAGCAGCATCCAGATGATGCCGATGGTTTTTTGAGCATCGTTGCCACCGTGACCGAGGCTATAGGCGGCGGCGGAAAGCAGTTGCAGCCGGCGGAAGGTCTTGTCGACCTTGCGTGGCGGCACGCTCCGGCAAATCCACGAAACGGCGATCATGATCGCCCCGCCGATGACGAAACCAAGCAGGGGAGCGATGAAAATGAAGGCGACGATCTTCCAGATGCCGCTCATGATCAGCGCCTCGGGGCCCACCTTGGCCAGCGCCGCGCCAACGAGGCCGCCGATCAGGGCGTGCGAGGAGGAGGAAGGGATGCCGTAGTACCAGGTGATGATGTTCCAGAGGATGGCGCCCATGAGCGCGCCGAAGATGATGTAGTGGTCGACGATGGCGGGTGAAATGGTGCCCTTGCCGATGGTGCCGGCGACCTTCAATTCGAACAGAAAGTAGGCGATGAAATTGAAGGCGGCGGCCCAGATGACCGCATGATGCGGCTTCAAGACGCGGGTCGAGACGATGGTGGCGATCGAGTTGGCGGCGTCGTGAAAGCCATTCATGAAATCGAAGGCCAGTGCGACGATGACCAGGACGATGACGACGCCCAGCCCCATATGAACGGTTTCCATGGCGGACCCTGATCAGGAATTTTCGAGGACGATGCCTTCGACGGTGTTGCTGACGTCCTTGCAGAAGTCGCTGACTTCCTCGAGCTGCTCGTAGATGGCCTTGAGCTTGATCAGCTCGCGCGTGTCCTGCTCCTCGCGGAACAGGCGCGACATGGCCGAGCGCATCACGCGGTCGGCGTCGCTTTCGAGGCGGTCGATCTCCTCGCAGGTCTTGATCGCCGATTCGGCGACGTCGGCGCGCGAGAGCTGCGGCAGCAGCGTCAGCGCGTGCTGCACGCGCTCGCAGCAGCGCACCGAGATCTCGGTCAGGCGCACCACGTCTTCGCCGATGCGCTGCACGTCATACAGCGACATCACCTCGCTCGAGTCCTGCAGCAGGTCGAGGATGTCGTCCATCGAGTTGACGAGGCTGTGGAT
>JAPUEC010000240.1 GCA_027492775.1 Rhodocyclaceae bacterium | reverse complement strand
GGGTGACGTTGTAGCTGCCTTCGAAGGTGATGCGCTGGGCGTCGCCGCCGCCTACCGACATACGGTAAATCTGCGGGCTGCCGCCGCGGTCGGAGGTGAAGTAGATTGACGAACCGTCCGGCGAGAAACGCGGCTCGGTATCGATGCCCGCCGAATTCGAGAGGCGGTGCAGGCCGCTGCCGTCGGCGTTGATGAGGTAGATCTGGGAGTTGCCGTCCTTGGTGAGGACGATCGCCAGCCGGCGTCCGTCCGGCGACCAGGTCGGCGCCGAGTTCGAACCCTTGAAGTTGGCGACCGTCTGGCGCTTACCGGTGGCGAGCGAGTGCACAAAGATGATCGGCTTCTTGTTCTCGAAGGAAACGTAGGCAATGCGGCTGCCATCCGGCGACCACGAGGGCGAGATGATCGGCTCGCGGGACACCAGCGCCGCCTGGGCGTTCTGCCCGTCTGCATCGGCGATCTGCAGCTCGTAGCGGCCATGCGATTTGGTGACGTAGGCGATGCGCGTGGAGAAAACGCCGCGTTCCCCCGTCAGCTTCTGGTAAACGTCGTCGGCGATGCGGTGGCCCGCAGCGCGCAATTGGGCGCTGTTGGTGACGTAGGCGGCACCGCCCAGTGCCACTTGCGTGTTGACAACGTAAAGCCGATAGCGCGCTTCCATGCGGCCGGCGGAAGGCACCATGCTGCCTGCGACCAGCGCGTCCGCCCCTCGGCTCTTGAAATCGCCGAAATTGACGCTGGACGATTCGGTCAGACTGCCGCCGCCTTCGACCAGCTTGAACAGGCCGCTGGTTTCGAGATCGGAACGGATGACGCCGGTGACGACGCGGCCGGAAACGGCATCGCCGCCAAATTCGGCAATGGCGATAGGGATACGGTTGGTCCCTACACCAGCAACTTCGATGGATAACTGCTGCGCGAACGCAAATCCGCATAGCACCAACCCCACAAAACAGGACAATGGTTTAAAGTTTTTCATTTGCATAAATTATAGCGATTAACGACAGCCTCTTTCGTCTGGGCAAAGGGTAAGCTCAAATTCACTCGGCAGAGCAGCCGGAGCCTCCGGTTTGGGCAACGGCGACGATTTATAAATGGCTCGCTCCGTAGCCACATCCCATGCAGGGACACCGCTAGAGCGTGTCAGTTTTACATCCAACACTTCCCCTGAGGGCAACAATTTGACCTGAAATACAGCAATTGGGTTGCCTTGCAATCCAGGTGATTGAAAAATATTCCGCTGTATTTTCGACCTGACTCTGTCGCCCCAGACGGATTCGGCACGCTTTTTGGCGCCGGCGCGCTGCTCGGACTCGGCAGCCACTTTTTGAGCAGCCATGGTCCTGTCATGTTCTTCACGTGCCAGCGCCTCGCGCCACGGTTCCTTGGGTCGCGGCTCTGCCTTCGCTTCAACTTTCGGTTCCGGTCTTTTCGGCTCGGATTTCTTCGGTTCCGGCTCCGGCTTGGGTTTCTTTTTCTCTTCCTTGATGGCGATATCGGGCTTCACCGGCGGCTTGGGTTCAGGCTTGGGCTCGACCTTCGGTTCGGGCTTGGGTTCGGGTTTGACCGGCTCCGGCGGCGGAGGTGGCGGCGTCACCGCGGGCGGCTGCGGACGGTCGGACCAGAGTTCGACTTCCACCGCATCCGGCGTGTTGCGTTTCCATTGCACGCCGAAGAAGAGCACCGCCAGCAAAACGAGGTGCATCAGCGCGGTGAATACCAGCGCCTTCCAGCGGCCTTTTTCCTGGGGTTTTTCCGGGATCATTTTCCGGTCGGTTGCACCAGGAGGCCGACGCGCTTGACCTGCGCCTTCTGCAACTCGTCCATGACCGAGAGCACGGCCTCGTATTTGACGTTCTTGTCGCCGGCGATGAGCACCGGCTGCTCGGGGTTCTTGGCCTGCGCCGCCAGCACCGCCTGCTTCAACTGGCCGCGGCTGAGTTCCTGGCCCGGGGCGTTGGCAGCGCGATTGGTCAGGGTCAGGGCGCCGTCGGCCTTGATGGCCACCTCGAGCGGCGGCGTCCGCACTTCCGCCGCCTTGCCCACCGAGGGCAGGTCGATGCTGCCGGTGGTCATCATCGGCGCCGCCACCATGAAGATGACGAGCAGCACCAGCATCACGTCGATGTAGGGAACGACGTTGATCTCGTTTTTGAGGCGGCGCGGTCGCATGCGCTTACCTCACCTGACGCTGCAGGATGTTGGAGAATTCTTCCATGAAGCTCTCCCAGCGCGTCGCCAGCCGGTCGATGTCGTGGGCGAAGCGGTTGTAGGCGAGCACGGCGGGAATGGCGGCGAAGAGGCCGATGGCGGTGGCGACCAGCGCCTCCGCGATGCCCGGCGCGACCGCGGCGAGCGTCGCCTGACCGACGTTGGAGAGCCCGCGGAAGGCATGCATGATGCCCCAGACGGTACCGAAGAGGCCGATGTAGGGCGAGACCGAGCCGGCCGAGGCGAGGAAGGCGAGGTGCGCTTCCAGACTGTCGATTTCGCGCTGGTAGGTGGCGCGCATGGCGCGGCGGGAGCCGTCGATCACATCCTTGGGATCGAGGTTTTTCTGACCGTGCAGCTTGGTGTATTCGCGGAAGCCGGCCTCGAAGATGCGCTCCATGCTGCCGGCACGGTGGCGGTCGTTCACCGCGCTGTGATAGAGGTTCTGGAGGTTGCCGCCCGACCAGAAATCGCGCTCGAAGGATTCGGTCTTGCTGCGCGCCTCGCGCACGGCGAACCACTTCATGAAAATGTAGTACCAGGACATGAAGGAAACGGCCGCCAGCACCAGCATGACCGCCTGAACGACGGCGCTGGCATTGAGCATGAGTTGAAGAATGGAGAGGTCCTGGGTGACGTTCATTTCAGCGTTTCCAGCTTGTTGCGCAAAAGTTGGGGAATGGCGGCGGATTTCATCTTTTCGAGATTGACGCAGACGACCTGGACGGTGCCGGTGACCAGTTCTTCTTCCCCGCGCAGCACGAACTGACGGAAAAGCACCTGCGCCCGGCCGAGCTTTTCCAGCTCGAGGCCGACGGTGAGCGCATCGTCCAGGCGCGCCGGCTTGAGGTAATCGATGGTGGCGGAGCGCACGACGAAGACGACGCCGTGGTCCCGCGTCATCTCGCCCTGCTCGTGGCCGATGAAGCGCATCCACTCGGTCCGGCAGCGCTCGAAATAGCGCAAATAGTTGGCGTAATAGACGACGCCGGCGGCATCGGTGTCTTCGTAATAAACGCGAACGGGTATGGTAAAGGCGTGAGGACTATGGACGTGTTTCATGTCGGGATTCTACCGCAGTGCAAAAAAGGAAAGCTGTAACCAACTGTTTCCGTAGGGTGTCCTGAAGCACGTTCATCGGAGAGCGGCATCCCAATATGGTTCCGGGCCGATTTTTTCGGCGAGGAAATCGACAAGGACGCGGACGCGGTGAGAAACATGGCGATGCCCCGGAAACACGGCATAGACCGCGAGTTCGGGCAGCGGAAAGTCGGGCAGGATGACTTGCAGTTCGCCGGAGCGGATGGCGTCGCCGGCAATGAAGGTCGGCTGATAGACGATGCCCAGACCGCTGATGGCGGCATCGACCAAGGCATCGCCGTTGTTGGCGCGTAGCCGCCCGCCGACCTCGAATTCGCGTGCCTCGCCCTCGATCAGGAAGGACCAGCGCGAGCGCTGGATGGGCGTGTAGCCGAGACATTGGTGTCGCACCAGCTCCGCAGGGTGGCGCGGCGTGCCGTGGCGGGCGAGGTATTCGGGCGAGCCCAGCACCGCCATGCGGCAAACCGAGAGCCGCCGCAAGACGTGCGTCGGCTCGGTGCGCCCGGTGATGCGGATGGCGAGGTCCATGCCCTCTTCGATGAGGTTTATGCGCCGGTCGTTGAACTCAAGATCGATGTCCACCTCCGGATAACGCACGGCGAATTCATTCATCAGCGGCATCAGATGGCGCTGGCCGAAGCTCATCGGCACCGCCATGCGGATCGGACCACGCGGCGCCTGGCGCTCACCGGCGAGGTCGCCCTCGGCCGCCTGCACCAGATTGAGAATTTCCCGGCACTTTTCGAGGTAGAGGGCACCGGCGGCGGTCAAGGCCAGGCGGCGCGTACTGCGGGCGATGAGCTTGGCGCCGAGATGCGCTTCCAGCGCGGCGATCTGGCGAGTGACGACGGAACGGGCGACGTCGAGCTGATCGGCGGCAGCAGTGAAGCTGCCGGTCTCCACGACCCGAACGAAGATTTGCATGGCGCCGAGGCGATCCATTGTTGCTCTCCTAGCAACATTGAATTCGATATTCTCCTCTATTTCCGCAACTTTTGAAGTCCTATAGTTCACCCAACACAAAATGCTGCTCTCGGAGATTCGCATGTCCCGCCATCCCGTTCTTTTCGTCTCGCACGGCGCGCCGGATCTGCTGCTCGCGCCGGGACGCACGGGCATGCTCTGGCGCGCGCTGAGTGAACAACTGCCGGCACCGAAGTCCATCCTCGCCGTCTCGGCGCATTGGGAAACCGATGTTCCGACCGTGAGCACGGTCGCGACACCACGCACCATTCACGACTTCGCCGGCTTTCCACCCGCACTCTATCGGCAACGCTACGCCGCACCCGGCGCTCCGGCGCTGGCGGAACGCGTCGTCGCCTTGCTGCGCGATGCCGGTCTGCCGGCGGGAAGCGACGCCGGGCGTGGCCTCGACCACGGCGCCTGGGCGCCGCTGAGTTTGATGGTCCCGGCGGCGGACATTCCCGTGACGCAGCTTTCCATCCAACCGCATGCCGGGCCGGACTGGCATTATCGTCTCGGCCAGGCGCTGCGGCCGCTACGCGATGAAGGCGTGCTGGTGCTTGCTTCCGGCGCGGTAACGCACAATCTGGCGCGGCTCACGGCCCCGGGAACGCCGCCCGCGCCCTTCGCCGCCGATTTCGCCGATTGGATCGCAGCCAGGCTGCAAGACGGCGATCTGGCGGCCTTGCTCGACTATCGCCGTCAGTCACCCACCGGTGCCATTTGTCATCCCGGCGAGGAACATTTGCTACCGCTTTTTGTCGCTATCGGAGTCGGTGGAGGAAGCGGCATGCCGCAACGTCATGCCCCGGAATTCAATTATGGTAGT
>JAPUEC010000239.1 GCA_027492775.1 Rhodocyclaceae bacterium | reverse complement strand
AGCGGCGTCCGACGGTATTCCTGTTGCTAGCCTGAAAGGCGCCGCCCGGAGGCTTAATGAAACCGGGTACCGAAGGTCTCCGAGAATCCGCTCCAGAATCCGCTCATAGTGCTTGCACCCAGACGCTTGGCAACGCGTTCGGCGATGTTGTCCTTGACCGAGTAATCGAGAATTTTCTCCGCCTTGATCACATCCCGGGCGACGGAGTCCACGGTGCCGTATTCATCGGCGAGACCAAGCTGGATGCTTTGGGTGCCAGTCCACATCAACCCCGAGAACATATCGGGCGTTTCCTTGAGACGTTTGCCGCGTCCCGTTTTCACCACGTCGATGAACTGCTTGTGAATTTCGGTCAGCAAGCCCTGGGCATGGGCCTTTTGCTTGGGATCCTGGGGCGAGAATGGATCGAGGAAACCCTTGTTCTCGCCTGCCGTCAATAGCCTCCGTTCAACACCCACTTTATCCATGGTACCGGTAAAACCAAAACCATCCATGAGCACGCCGATAGAGCCGACGACGCTCGCCTTGTTGACGTAAATCTTGTCGGCGGCGGCGGCGACATAATAGCCGCCGGAAGCACAGAGGTCCTCCACCACCGCGTAAAGCGGCTTCTCGGGATACTTGGCGCGCAGGCGGCGAATTTCGTCGTTGATCATTCCCGCCTGTACCGGGCTGCCGCCGGGGCTGTTGATCCGCAAGACGACGCCGGCGGACGCTTTCTCCTCAAAGGCGCTTTGCAGCGCGGCATTGATCTTTTCTGCATTGGCTTCACCCTTGGCTTCGATGACGCCTTGCAGGTAGATCACGGCGGTATGTCGGTTCTCATGGGCGCTACCGCTTCCCCAATCGACAAAAGTAAACAGGACCAGCGTCAGATAACCGAAACCGAGCACCTTGAAAAAAATCCCCCAGCGTCGCCGCGCCTTCTGCTCTGCCAGCGCGGCAAAGGCCAGCTTCTCTATGGTTTGCCGCTCCCAGACTAAAGGAGAAGATGCTCCGGTTTCGTTGGGCGGGCTCGACCGCCCAGGCTCTGAAGAGGGTGAAGTATTTTCCATGGGGTTTCTTATGTCAGAAGTAGATGGCGCCGTCCCGTTCCTCGACGGGGAGAGGAATCAATCCCCTGCCCTGGCAACGACCGCCCAGGCATTGGCCGGTTTCGGGAGAATAAAGTGCGCCGTGCGTGGAACAGATCAAGTATAGCTTGGAATCATCGAAAAACGCCCCGGCTTGCCAATCCAGTTCGACCGGCACATGCCCGCATTGATTGAGGTAGGCGTAGACCCGGCCGCCAAAGCGGATTGCGAAGGCGGGCACGGTACCTCCCGCCCGTTCGACGGAAAAACGCACGCCCGGACCGCCCTCCTCCAAATCGGTCACGGCGCAAATCAGCCGTGGGTTCTCAGCCATTCCGCCAATTCCTCGACCGTATTCAGGCAAGCCAATGGACCATGCTCCATGAGATGGTCGTGAAGATGGGCGCCGTAGGTGACGCCGAGCGCATCGACACCCGCGTTTCTCGCCATCAGCAGATCGTGCGAGGTGTCTCCGATCATCAGGGTACGTTCCGGGGCAACCTCCAACTCTTCCATAAGTTCATGCAGCATCTGCGGGTGCGGCTTGGAGAAGCATTCATCCGCGCATCGCGAGGAATGGAAGAAAGTGCCAAGCCCGGAATGGGAAAGTGCGCGGTCAAGGCCGTTCCGGCTCTTGCCGGTGGCGACCGCCAACAAGTGATCCCTGGCGGCGAGTTCGGTCATCAATAGCGCGATGCCTTCAAACAACACAAGTTGATGATCGCTCGAGAGATAGTGATGGCGGTAGCGTTCGACCATCTCGGGATAGCGGGACTCGGGCAGTTCCGGCACCGCCACGCCAAGCGCTTCGGCCAAGCCGAGTCCGATGACATGGCGCGCCTGCCTATCGTTCGGCTCCGGCAGTCCAAGATCGCGGCTTGCCGCCTGAATGGCGCGGACGATGGCCGCGGTGGAATCCATCAGGGTGCCGTCCCAGTCGAAAACGATCAGTTCGTAGTTTTTCACGCGCGCTCAGAGTGCTGATTTAGGAAGGGAGTTCCGGCGCCACTGAGGACGGCGTCGAGGTGTTCGACCGAAAATTCGCGCGCCTGGGTTGCCTCCAGGGTGGCGATATAACGGATCAGGGCTTCCGGCACCGGAGCCATCAGATCCAGCGCCACACCTGACAACGGATGATTGAAATGCATATGCCAGGCGTGCAGCGCCATGCGCTTCAGCGCTCCACGGCGCAACTCCCGATTAACACCGAAATCGCCGTACTTTTCATCGCCAAGAATGGGAAAACCGAGGTGCGCCAAATGCACGCGTATCTGATGGGTGCGCCCGGTTTTCAACTGGGCTTCGAGCAGGCTGGCTTCCGGCCAGCGCGCCAGCAGGCGAAATACCGTATGGGAAGCCTTGCCTTCCGGCGAAACGCTCACCCGGCGCTCGCCGCCTTCGGTAAGGTATTTATGCAACGGCTCGCGGCTGTGTTGGACGGCGTTCATCCAGCGCCCCTTGACGAGTACGAGATAGCGCTTATCGACACCCTGGCCATGTTCGCGGAACATGTCATGCAGCACGGTCAAGGCCGATCGTTTCTTGCCGACGAGCAAAATCCCCGAGGTTTCGCGATCGAGCCGATGCGCCAATTCCAGAAATTTCGCCTGTGGTCTCTGGCGCCGCAGCGCTTCGATGACGCCGAAGCTGACACCGCTGCCACCATGCACCGCGACGCCCTCCGGCTTGTCGATCGCGATCAAGGCGTCGTCTTCGAACAGAATTGGAAGTTCGACCCGCTGCTTGGCGACATCCGCGACGGCATCGACAACTCGCTCCGCCAGCCGGATCGGCGGGATACGCAGCCGATCATCGACCTTGAGCCGGTAAGTCGCATCCACCCGGCCACTATTGACCCGTACTTCCCCGCTGCGAAGAATGCGATAAAGGTGGCTTTTCGGCACACCTTTGCAATGCCTGATCAACCAATTGTCGAGACGTTGCCCAGCTTCCTCCTCGCCAATCACCGCGTGGGTGACCGAATTGCTACCGGGCTCGACCATTTTGAAATATACTAGATCAGATTTTCGTCTCGGCATGCAAGAGAATCCCCGCCATGAGACCGACCGCCCCGCTGAAGAAGCGAATGCGCGCCGGCAGGCCAGGAAACTCACTTGCGCCAATCGCGCAAGCCAAGCCAACGTAAATCGAACTGGTTACCTTCACTCACCAAAAGTAGTGATGTTAAATGAAATTGCGCCTTATAAGCACGCACGGATTCCCCGTTGCAGGATTTTTCGAGTCGCGCTCGCGCGACCGATGTATTAGCGAACCGTCCCTTTAACGTTGCCACTGAACAAACTCTCATGACGCAACTCCTCATCTGAACGTGTCGCCGCCTGCGCGGGCATCCGAAGCAGCGTGTTTAACGCGCCTGGAGCCCCACAATAATGAAACGCATGCTCTTCAATGCGACACAGGCCGAAGAACTTCGTGTCGCCATTGTCGATGGTCAGAAGCTCATTGATCTCGATATTGAATCGGCCGCAAAAGAACAACGTAAAAGCAACATTTACAAGGGCGTCATCACCCGCATCGAGCCCAGCCTGGAAGCCTGTTTCGTCGACTATGGCGCTGACCGGCACGGCTTTCTTCCCTTCAAGGAAGTTTCCCGCTCCTTTTTTCAGCCTGGGGTTGAAGTCAATCGCGCCAAAATCAATGAGGCGCTGAAGGAAGGCCAGGAAGTCATCGTCCAGGTGGACAAGGACGAACGCGGTAACAAGGGCGCCGCCTTGACCACCTACGTTTCGCTGGCCGGCCGCTATCTCGTGCTGATGCCCAACAATCCTCGCGGCGGCGGCGTTTCGCGCCGCGTCGACGGTGACGACCGCACCGAATTGCGCGACACCATGGACCAGCTCGAGGTCCCGGGCGGAATGAGCCTGATCGCCCGCACCGCCGCCATCGGGCGCCAAGCCGAAGAACTGCAATGGGACCTGAACTACCTCTTGCAACTTTGGCGCGCCATCGAAGGCGTTTCGGCCGAACAGAAAGGCCCGCTGCTGATTTACCAGGAAGGCAGCCTCGTCATTCGCGCCATCCGCGACTACTTCCAGCCGGAAATCGGCGAAATCCTGATCGACACGGACGACATCTTCGAGCAGGCCCGCGCTTTCATGGCGCAGGTGATGCCCGGCAACGTCAATCGCGTGAAGCGTTATCGCGACGATGTTCCCCTCTTTTCACGCTTCCAGATCGAACATCAGATCGAAACCGCGTTCATTCGCCAGGTGACCCTGCCCTCGGGCGGCGCCATTGTCATCGACCACACCGAGGCGTTGGTGGCCATCGACGTAAACTCCGGCCGCTCAACCAAGGGTTCGGACATCGAGGAAACCGCGCTTAAGACCAATCTTGAAGCCTCCGACGAAATCGCCCGCCAGTTGCGCCTGCGTGACTTGGGCGGTTTGATCGTCATCGACTTCATCGACATGGAAAACCAGCGCAACCAGCGTGAAGTTGAGAATCGTCTTCGCGACGGTCTGCGCTTCGACCGCGCCCGCGTCCAGATGGGCAAGATCAGCCGCTTCGGTCTCATGGAACTATCCCGTCAGCGCCTGCGCCCGGCGCTGGCTGAAACCAGCTACATCACCTGCCCCCGCTGCACCGGAACCGGCCATATCCGCTCGACCGAATCGGCCGCGCTGCACATTCTTCGCATCCTGGAAGAGGAAGCGATGAAGGACAATACGGCCGCGGTTCACACCCAGGTGCCAGTGGATGTCGCCACCTTCCTGTTGAATGAAAAGCGTGCCGAAGTCCAAGCCATCGAGATGCGCCACAAGGTCACGATTCTTCTCATCCCGAACATTCACCTCGAAACGCCGGCCCATTCAATCACCCGCCTGCGCCACGACGACCTCAACCAGGACGAAATGCGCGCCCCGTCTTATCGCATGATGGAAGCGCCGTCGGATGAAGCGACTGATGTGTCCGGAGCCTTGCAGGAAGCCAGCAAGCCGCGCCAGGAAGCCGCCATCAAGAACATCGCCCCGGACCAACCGGCGCCGGTGGTCGCGGAGAAGGCCGACATGCCGGCGGACAAGCAGCCCGGCATACTGGCCAAGATTTTCTCCTGGT
>JAPUEC010000238.1 GCA_027492775.1 Rhodocyclaceae bacterium | reverse complement strand
CCCCTTGCCGAATTGGCTGTCGTCGTCCTCGACACCGAGACGACCGGCCTTGATGTCTCGCGTGACCGGATGGTCCAGATCGGCGCGGTGCGCGTGGCGCGGGGCCATGTCCAGCCGAACGAGACCTTCTTGACTCTGGTCAATCCAGGGATGCCGATCCCTCCCGCTTCAACGGCGGTCCACGGCATCGACGACGCGGCGGTCCAGTCGGCGCCGTCTTTCGAAACGGTCAAACCGAACCTCGATGTCTTTCTCGGTGACGCCATCCTCGTCGGCCAGAGCGTCGGTTTCGACTTGGCCATCCTGTTGCGCGAAACGCGGTGCATCGGCGGTCGCTGGCACCCGCCGCACTTTCTCGATACCAAGCTGCTTTATGCCGCGCTCAACGGCGATCCCCGCGAACACCCCCTCGACGACTTGGCGGCGGCGCTAGGCGTGCGCATTGGCCATCGTCACACGGCCTTGGATGACGCGCGAGCGACGGCCGAGATCTTCGTTCGTTTGATCCCCTTGCTTGCGGCCAAGGGCATTCACACACTGGGCGAGGCCGAAGCCTACGCCAACGCCCAGACCCGCATTCTCGAACGCCAAGCCCGTGAGGGGTGGTACGACGCGACGTCGGTGCGTCCCGAGGAAGCGTGGGTCGATGGCCGCGACCGGGAAGCGCTGGCATCGCTCGATCCCTTCCTTTACCGTCACCGGCTCCGCCATGTGATGCAGACGCCGGCGCTGTTTCTCTCGCCCCACACCACTGTCCTTGAGGCGGCCCGGCGGATGGATGCCGAACAACGTGGCGTTGTCATCGTCGGCGACGCCATGGCGGAGCACGTTTGGGGCATCGTGACCGAGCGTGACCTGCTCCGCGCGTTGGTTCGTGAGGGGGGCGGCGCCGCTGATCGCCGGATCGAGCACATCATGACCGAAACCGTCGTTTCGCTTCCCGAAGACGCCTTCCTCTATCGCAGTCTGGCCCGCATGCGGCGCGCCGACATCCGCCATCTCGCCGTCACCGATCCGGCCAACCGGGTTGTCGGCACGCTGTCGGCCAACAGCTTGCTCGGCGAACGAGCGAACCAAGCCATGCTGCTCGGCGACGAGATTTCCGAGGCCACCCACGCCACCGACCTGGCTCGTGCCCGCGCCCGGCTGCCGACGGTGGCGCGGGAACTGCTCGCCAACGGTGTCGATGCCGTCGAAATCGCTCGGGTGTTGAGTTTCGAGCTGCGTGAATTGATCGGTCGGGCGGCCGTCCTGGCGGAACGGATGATGGAGCGCGCGGGCGCCGGCCGCCCGCCGGTGCCTTACGCCTTTCTGGTGCTGGGTTCGGGAGGGCGCGGCGAAAGTCTGCTGGCGGCGGAGCAGGACAATGCCCTGGTCTACGAGAGCGACGACCCGACGGGTACCATCGATGGGTGGTTTACCCGCTTTGGCGAACACCTTGCCCGGATCATCCATGAGAGCGGCGTCCACTATTGCGCGGACGGCGTGATGGTTCGCAATCCCGCCTGGCGTGGCCGTCTGGATACGTGGCGTGATCGCTTGCGCAACTGGAGCCGGCATCCGGATCGAGCGGGTACCGAGCACGCGGATCTCATTTTCGATGGGCATCTCGCTTATGGTAACGCCGATCTTGACGCGGAATTTCGCATCGTTTTGGGCGAGGAAACCGGCGGCAACCGCGCGCTCGCCCAGGCGCTCGCCCAGCCGGTGCTGGCGCTCGAAATCCCGCCCGACGCTGAGACCCGCGTGGATCTGAAACGTTACGGGCTGTTGCCGCTGACTGCCGCCGCGCGGGCCCTGGCCGTCCGCCACGGGATTGCGGCGAGATCAACACCGGAGCGCCTCGCCGCCGCCTGCTCGGCTGGTGTCATTACCTCCGCCGTGCGCGATCGGCTCGACGAGGTGCAATCTCGTTTGCAAGGCTGGCTGCTTCGCCAACAAATCGACGACCTGGAAGCCGGCCGAACGCCGACGAAGGTGGTCGACACCGAGGGTATGCCGGTGATCGAGCGCCAATCCCTTCAATTCTGTTTTGAGCGGATCCGCGAGCTGCCGGCGGTCATGCGTGCCGGACTTTCGTAATAGGTATGGGCGTAACCCGTCGAGCGCGCCTCTGGTTCAGGCGACGAGGCGAAGCCGGGTGGATGGAGGTTGGCTCGGGATGTTCGCATAGAGGTGCGCCATTTCGCTTCCTGATTAGCAAGATGCTTGGTTCTGTTGCGTTATTTTCAGACCGATAGGATTCGACTGTCTCCGTGCGGAATTAGGCGGCCAATGAATAGAATTGTCCTGCGGCAGACAGTTTCATTCCATTACCAGAGACCTTCTGGCCTTTCTTGATCATGTGCATAAGTTCGATGCCTTGCAGGGTGGTTCTAGCCGAACGAAAGGATTGGAACCCGAGCATCGGCCGGACGAGTCGTTTGACCGCCCGATGATCCTGCTCCACTAAATTGTTTAAGTACTTGTTTTGGCGGATCTCAATGGCGTGACCGGTTTCCTCCTTCAGTGCCTCAATCGCCGCAGTATTAGCGCCGCTCTTGTCGATCGTGACCTTGGCTGGGAGACCGTGTTGCCGAATGGCTTTCTTGAAGAAGCGCCGGGCGGCCTTCTTGTCGCGGTGGGCGGTGAGCAGGAAGTCGATGGTCTGTCCTTCCTGATCGACGGCGCGGTAGAGGTACTTCCACTGGCCTTTGATCTTGATGTCCGTTTCATCCATCCGCCAACTCTTACCCACCGGGCGCTTCTTCCCTTTGCGGAAAGCCGCCTCCAATTGAGGGGTAAACTTCTGAACCCAGCGGTAAACGCTGGAATGATCCACTTCGACACCCCGCTCCGCCAGCATCTCTTCCAGGTTCCGATCGCTCAACGGATACGCGAGGTACCCACGGACACGGGTCAGAATGAGGTCTTGTTCGAAACGGTGGCCTTTGAAGTCAATCATGCAGGTTCTCAGGTGGAGGACTGGGTAGGCGCGTAGCTTACCGAAATCGAGCCCTCTCAGCTAACGCAACAGAACCTGTGAACGTTGCCATCGCGCTTTTGACGATCTGACCGGAACGGCGCTGGCGGGTCATCATCAACCGTTGCGAGTTTGGATCTTGGGTCTATATTTCATGGGATTGAACCTATCCAATACCCAGATTGCCCAGGAGTTGGGTTTGAATCCGAACGATGTCCAGCGGATGACCGAGCAACTCCGCAACGGGATCGTTGCCCGCCCACCCGAGCCGGTCCTGGACGGGGAGGTGGAATGCGACGAGGTCTATGGGGTGGCCGGTCATAAGGGGCATCCGGACGTGGTGAAAAAAAAGGCCGCCGGGGGCGGCGGCGCCGGCTGAAGGGCGCGCGGGGACGAGGGACTCTGGAGAAGGAAAAGCCCCCGATCTTCGGGATGATCCAGCGCGGCGGGTCGGTGGTGATTCGGATGTTGGAAAATGTCCAGCAAGCCACGATCCGCCCACTCATCCAGCGGTTCATCACCCCGGAAACTCGAGTGCATACCGATGAATACGATATCTATCACCGGTTGCCGGAATGGGGCCTTGATCATCACACCGTATGTCACAGCCGGGGCGAATACGCCCGCGACGAAGACGGCGATGGCTGCCACGAAATTCATATCAACACCATCGAGGGTTTCTGGTCACTGCTGCGTTCCTGGCTGCGACCCTATCGGGGGATCTCGCAAGAAAAACTGCCGCTCTACCTGGGCTTCTTTCAGTTCGTGCACAACACTCGCATTCGGGGCAAAGGCCTGCTTAGGCCCCTCTTGGAACTGCTGGTCACATAGCGCGGCGAACTGTCTGGAATCCACATTAATGGAATGGTCGCCCCTTCCTTGAAACGACATTGATGTGCCAGAGTGGAAATACCGAGCTTATCCACTGACCGAAAGGGGCGACCACGATGAAGATGACGACGATCGGACTGGATTTGGCAAAGAACATATTTCAGGTGCATGGTGTTGACGAACAAGGCCAAGTGGTGCTCAAAAAGTCTCTGAAGCGCACAAAGGTCTTGCCGTTTTTCGCCAACTTGGAAGCGTGTCGCATTGGCATGGAGGCCTGTGGCGGCGCGCACTATTGGGCGAGGCAATTTGAACGGTTCGGACACACCGTAAAGCTCATGGCCCCGCAGTTCGTGAAGTGCCCCACGGCTGGTTCCTTTGAACCGTGGCTGCCTCGTGCCCCGGCAAGCTTGCCGGCCCCGCCCTTCCCCTCTCGGCGTGGCATGATGCCGCCATACCCCGCCTGGACCGTGCCCATGCCCGCCACCACCCCGATTGCCTCATCCCGCGCCGTCTCGCCGCCCCGGTTGCCCCTGGCGCACTATCGGCTCCATTTTAGCGCCCGCGAGGCGGTACACCTACCGGTCTATACCGGGTCCGCCTGGCGCGGCGCCTTCGGCCATGCCCTCAAGCGATTGGTGTGCGTCACTCGTGAGCCGACCTGTCCGCCCTGCCTGCTTTACCGTTCCTGTATTTACCCTTACCTGTTCGAGACCCCGCCCGACCCTGGGGTGGGCAAGCTGACCAAGTACACCGCCGCGCCTCATCCCTACGTACTGATGATTCCCGACGATCGCGGCGGTCGGGTGGCCGCTGGCGAGACACTGAGCGTGGATGTGACTTTGTTCGGTCACGGCAACCGCCATCTACCCTATGTCATTCACGCGATGGATCAGGCCGGGCAACGGGGTTTGAGTAAGGGGCGCGGCGCCCTGGAGTTGTTGCAGGTCACCCAGGCTGACAGCGTGGGCTGGCGCTCCATCCATGCGCCTGGCACGGATTTCGCCCCGCTGCCAGCGGTTTCTCCCATCACACCACCCTGTCCCGAACGGCTGATCCTGCGTCTGCTGACCCCATTGCGCCTGAACAGCGAAGACCGGCTGGTCTCGCAGGATCGCTTTCGCTTTCATCATCTGTTTTCCAACCTGCTGCGGCGGATTTCCCTGCTGACGGCTTTTCATACCGATGATCCCCTGGAAACCGACTTTGCCGGTCTGACTCGGGCGGCCCGCGCGGTCGAGCTAAGTCGCGTACGTCTGCGCTGGCATGAATGGGTGCGTTTCTCCTCGCGCCAGGACACGTTGGTGAAAATGGGAGGGTTGATCGGTGAGATCGAATTGAGCGGCCTGGACCTGGAACCCTTCTGGCCGTATTTGTGGTTGGGGCAATGGACGCATGCCGGC